>NZ_JBGLYV010000050.1:0-48787 GCF_047304225.1 Pseudomonas sp. Pseusp3
GCGACGCGCTGCATCAGCTGCGCGTCGCGGTGCAGGTGGGCGGCCTCAGCCGTCACACCTTCCAGCCAGGCTGATAGATCGGTCTCGGCACCTTGCGGCCAACTCTGCGCCGTTCTCTGCAGCCGCAACAACAGATGCCGCTCGGCTTCCAGTTCGAGTGCCTTCACTTGTTCGCGCAGGGTCCGCAGGTCGGCGTCCTCCGTGGCCTCGGCCTTCCATTGTGTGCGCAACGCGCGTAGCGGTCGCACGACATCGGTGTCCCACGAGACGGCCACGCTACGTAGTTGCTGCAAGCGTTGCTCATCGCAGGCCACGCACCGTTGTCCCAACCACGCACCACACAGCAACAGACACACATTGACCCCCGCCGACTGCAATTGCAGGCATGCCTGCTCAACGCCCGGACGGGCGTAGGTGGTCAGGGAAAAGCTCCACAGGTCAGAGGACATAGTGCTACTCGCGCCAGTTGCGAGCGAAGCTGGTAGACTCCGCCGCCATTATGATTCGACTTCAGAACCTGACTTTACAGCGTGGCCCGCAACGTCTGCTAGAAGACGCCGAGCTGACCCTGCACGCCGGCCAGAAAGCCGGCCTCATCGGTGCCAACGGCGCCGGCAAATCGAGCCTGTTCGCCTTGCTTCGGGGCGAGCTGCACCCTGACTCGGGTGATTGCTTCCTGCCGGCCGACTGGCGTATCGCCCACATGCGCCAGGAGGTCGACACCCTCGAACGCCTGGCGGTCGACTACGTGCTCGATGGCGACCTGCGCCTGCGCCAGGTGCAACGCGACCTGGCGGCAGCCGAAGCGGCCCATGACGGTGCCGCACAGGCCCGCCTGCACTCGGAACTCGACAGCGCCGACGGTTATACCGCCGACGCCCGGGCGCGCAAGTTGCTGGCGGGTCTCGGGTTCACCAACGAGCAGATGGATCGTCAGGTCGGGGATTTCTCCGGTGGCTGGCGGATGCGCCTGAACCTGGCGCAGGCCTTGATGTGCCCTTCGGACCTGCTGCTGCTCGACGAACCGACCAACCACCTGGACCTCGACGCCATCATCTGGCTCGAAGAATGGCTCAAGAGCTATCCCGGCACCCTGATGCTGATTTCCCACGACCGGGACTTCCTCGATGCCGTGGTCGACCACGTGGCCCACGTCGATCAGCGCAAGATCACCCTGTACCGCGGTGGCTACAGCGCCTTCGAACGCGCCCGTGCCGAACGCCTGGCCCAGCAACAGCAGGCCTACGAGAAGCAGCAGGCGCAACGTGCGCACATGGAAAGCTACATCGCCCGCTTCAAGGCCCAGGCCACCAAGGCCCGTCAGGCCCAGAGCCGGATCAAGGCGCTGGAGCGGATGGAAGAGCTGACCGCCGCCCACGTCGATTCGCCGTTCGACTTTGTCTTCCGTGAATCGCAGAAAATTTCCAGCCCGCTGATCGACCTGTCCGATGCCCGCCTGGGCTATGGCGACAAAGCCGTACTGGAGAAGGTCAAGCTGCAACTGACGCCAGGGGCGCGAATCGGTCTGCTCGGACCTAACGGCGCCGGTAAATCGACCCTGATCAAGAACCTTGCCGGTGAGCTCTCGCCATTGGCTGGCCGCTTGACCCGTGGCGAGAACACCGTGGTCGGTTACTTCGCCCAGCATCAACTCGATTCTCTGGACTCCAAGGCCAGCCCGTTGTTGCACTTGCAGCGCCTGGCACCGACCGAGCGCGAACAGACCCTGCGCGACTTCCTCGGCGGTTTCGACTTCCGTGGTGCGCGAATCGACGAGCCGGTGCTGAATTTTTCCGGTGGCGAAAAGGCGCGCCTGGCATTGGCCTTGATCGCCTGGGACCGACCGAACCTGTTGCTGCTCGACGAACCGACCAACCATCTGGACCTGGAAATGCGCCTGGCGCTGACCATGGCCCTGCAGGAATTCAGTGGGGCGGTACTGGTGGTCTCCCACGACCGTCACTTGCTCAAAAGCACCACCGATAACTTTTACCTGGTGGCGGACGGCAAGGTCGAGGAGTTCGACGGCGACCTGGAGGACTACACTCGCTGGCTGGTGGATTATCGCCAGCGCAATGCCCCGGTCAGCAACACACCGGTCAACCCGGACAAGACCGACAAGAAAGCCCAGCGTCAGGCCGCCGCTGCGTTGCGCCAGCAACTGGCGCCGCACAAGCGCGAAGCCGACAAGCTTGAAGCCGAGCTGGGCAAGCTGCACGAAAAGCTTGCGAAAATCGATGCCAGCCTCGGCGACAGCGATATCTACGAGCCGACGCGCAAGAACGAATTGCGTGATCTGCTGGCCGAACAGGCCAGGTTGAAGGTGCGTGAGGCGGAGCTGGAAGAGGCGTGGATGGAAGCCTTGGAATTGCTGGAAAGCATGCAGGCGGAGCTGGAGGCACTGTCCTGATGGACGCCTTCAAGCTGCCGCTGCCGGCGATGTGGGTCGAGCCGATCTGGCTTGGCGTGCAGATCCTGCTGATTCTGCTGGCCGGTTACGTCGCCCAGCGCTTTGTCGCCAAGTGCCTGACCCGCCTTGGTGAGCGCTATCCGTTCCCGCCGCAACTGCTGATGCCGCTGCGGGGCGGTTTGCGCTGGCTGATCATGGGTAGCGCGCTGATTTTCGTCCTGGAACGACTCGGTGTGTCGGCCACGGTGCTCTGGACCGCATTGTCGGGTTTCGTCGCGGTCGCGGCAGTGGCGTTTTTCGCCATGTGGAGCGTGCTATCGAACCTGCTGTGCGCGATCCTGATCTTCACCGTCGGCCCGTTCCGCCTGGGTGATGTGGTCGAGTTGGTGGACACCACCGACAAACCCGGCGTCAAAGGCCGGGTGGTGGCGATCAATCTGCTGTACACCACGCTGGTCGAGGCCGAAGAACTCGGCACTGGCAGCGCCATGGTGCAAGTGCCCAACAGTTTGTTCTTCCAGCGTTCGGTGCGGCGCTGGCGCGGGACGGATGTGCTTCCTTCCAACGGGTTTGAAAAGTAAGCCTTCTGCTGTCCGATAGATTGCCTTCGCGAGCAAGCCCGCTCCCACATTTGCTCTTCGGTAGACACAAACTTTTTGAGCACCGCAGATCCAGTGTGGGAGCGGGCTCGCTCGCGAAGGGGCCCTCAAGTCGTAAGCGCTGGTCGGCAACCGCAACATCCCGCAAAAAAATCGGTAGTCATCCACCCAAAGCCGCATTAGCTTAGACGTCTGTCACGAGTCTGAGTCGAGGTGTGCAATGGAGCTTCAAACATGGCTGGCGTTTTTTGCCGCCTGCTGGGTGATCAGCCTGTCCCCCGGTGCCGGCGCCATTGCGTCGATGTCCAGCGGTCTGCAGTACGGTTTCTGGCGCGGTTACTGGAACGCCCTGGGCCTGCAACTGGGCCTGGCTTTGCAGATCGCCATCGTCGGTGCCGGTGTCGGCGCCATTCTCACGGCTTCGGCCACGGCCTTCTACGCCATCAAATGGTTTGGCGTGGCGTATCTGGTTTACCTCGCGATCAAGCAATGGCGTGCGCTGCCCAGCGATATGAGCGATGACGCGGCAGTGCGCCAGATCGGCAAGCCGATGGCCCTGGTGTTCCGCGGTTTTCTGGTGAACATCAGTAACCCCAAGGCGCTGGTGTTCATGCTGGCGGTGTTGCCGCAGTTCATCGACCCCCATGCTCCACTGCTGATCCAGTATCTGGTGATCGGCGTGACGATGGTCTGCGTCGATCTGATCGTCATGGCCGGTTACACCGGTCTGGCGTCCAGGGTGCTGCGTATGCTGCGCACACCAATACAGCAAAAACGCATGAACCGGACCTTTGCCGGGCTGTTCATCGGTGCGGCAGCGTTCATGGCGACGCTGCGCAGAGCCGCGGCGTAAATCGACCGAAACCCGAAAAGGCGACCCATGCGGTCGCCTTTTTTATTGGCGTATCAGTTCCTTGGAGAACCCTCGAAGTCGCAGGAAGTCCCGACAAAGCTTGAGCGAAACCCGTTGGGCGTTAACAATATGTAACTTCGTTTTTCCAATTGAGACTCATTCATGATTTCCCCCTCCCGTTTCCTGGCCTGGCTGTTGCTGCCGCTGCTCGCGGCGAGCAGCGTTCAGCTGCTGGCCGCCCCCGCCGAAGGTGCGCCGCAGGCGCTGCACTTGCTCGATTACATCGGCGCGGATTACCCGGACACGGTGCAGGCGGGCAGCATCATGGATGAGGCCGGGTTTCGCGCGCAGCAAGAGTCGGTCAAGACGCTGGGAAGTCTGCTGGCGGCCATGCCGGCCAAACCGGAAAAAATTGCCCTGGAGCAAAGCCTGGTCGCGCTTGGAAGCTCCATCAGCGCCCGTCAGGACGGTGCCGACGTCGCGCGCCAGGCCCGCCAACTGGGGGCAAAGCTGGCCGTGGCCTATGAAGTCAGCCAGGCTCCGGTCATTACGCCGGACCCGGCGCGTGGTGCGCCACTGTACGCTCAGCATTGCTCGGTCTGCCATGGCGATACAGGGGCCGGCGATGGCCCGGCAGGTGTCGGCATGACGCCACCGCCATCCAATCTGCGTGATAGCACACGACTGGATCGACTTAGCCTCTACGCGATCTACAGCACCTTGGGCCTGGGTGTTGAAGGGACCGACATGCCAGCCTTTGCCGATCAGCTGGATGATCGTCAGCGTTGGGATCTGGCTACCTATATCGCCAGCTTCAGTGTCGACCTGGCTACAGCCAATGCTGACAGAACCTACAACATCGCCGACCTGGCTCGTCAGACCCCGGCCGAAGTGCAGGCCGTCGAAGGCCCGCAGGCCGCCGCGACATTCCGTGTCCAGCGAGCGCAACCGCCGCAGGTCAAGCGTGGCCCGGCACAATTGCTCGACTACACCGCAGCCACTCTGGACAAGAGCATCGTGGCGTATCGTGCCGGTGAGCATGATCAGGCTTATGACTTATCGGTAGCGGCGTATCTGGAAGGCTTCGAGCTGGTTGAAAGCTCGCTGGACAACATTGACGCCAACGTGCGTAAAGACACTGAAAAATCCCTGATGGCCTACCGTCAGTCGTTGCAGGACGGTTTGCCGGTGAGCGACGTCGAACAGCGCCTGGAGGCGGCCAAGGCCAGGTTGAAGGCATCGGCCAGCCTGCTGGGCAACGACGGTTTGAGCTGGTCGCTGAGTTACATTTCCGGCTTGCTGATTCTGTTGCGCGAAGGCCTTGAAGCGATTCTGGTGCTGGCGGCGATCCTTGCTTTCCTGCGTAACACGGGTCAACAGGCGGCGGTGCGCAGCGTCAACGTCGGTTGGGGCCTGGCGTTTCTGGCGGGGCTGGGCACCTGGGCGCTGGCAGCCTATGTGATTGATGTCAGCGGTTCGCAGCGCGAATTGCTGGAAGGCGCGACAGCGTTATTTGCCAGCGTCATGGTGCTGTGGCTGGGAGTGTGGATGCATGACCGTCGTCACGCGGCGGCCTGGCAGGATTACATCAAGACCAGCATGGTGGGTGGCGGTGGGCGTTTCGGCTTTGCGACCCTGGCGTTTTTCTCGGTGTATCGCGAACTGTTCGAAGTGATTCTGTTCTACGAAACCCTGTGGTTGCAGGCAGGTCCCGCGGGGCACAACGCGGTGTTGGCAGGTGGAGCCACGGCGGTGGTGCTGCTGGTCGGCCTGGCCTGGGTGATTTTGCGCGGTTCGGCGAAATTGCCGCTGGCGCTGTTCTTCAGCATCAATGCTGGTCTTTTGTGCGCCTTGTCGGTGGTGTTCGCCGGACATGGCGTGAAGGCGCTGCAGGAAGCGGGAATATTCGGTACGCGGCCGGTGCCGTTCTTTGAGTTCGACTGGTTGGGGATTCATGCCGATGCGTATTCGTTGAGTGCGCAGGCGGTGGCGATCATCGCGATTGTCGTGTTGTATGGCCGTAGCCGGGTGGTTGCGAAGCAGCGGGTACAGATTTCTTAAACAGAATTCGCTGCGCTCACATTCGCGGGCAAGCCCGCTCCTACAGGATTGCGTATAACCTGTAGGAGCGGGCTTGCCCGCGATGTTTTTTCAGAAAGGATCAAAACATGCGTGTCTGGATCGATGCCGACGCCTGCCCTCGGGCAGCGAAGGATCTGGTGGTGAAGTTCGCCCTCAAGCGTCAGTTCGAAGTGGTGCTGGTAGCCGGGCAGCCGCAGATCAAGCCCGGTCTGGCGCTGGTCAAGCTGATCGTGGTGCCGAGCGGCCCGGATGCGGCCGATGATTACCTGGTGGAGCACGCAGTTCCCGGTGAATTGGTGATTTGCAGCGATGTACCGTTGGCCGACCGTCTGGTGAAGAAGGGCGTGGCCGCGCTCGATCCGCGCGGGAAGGAATTCGATGCGCAGAACATGGGGGATCGGCTGGCCGTACGCAACCTGTTCACCGATTTACGCGAACAGGGGCAAATGGGCGGAGGGCCAGCGCCGTTTGGCGACCGTGAGAAGCAGGCATTTGCCAATGCGCTGGACCGGATACTCACACGGCTGGCCCGTAAACTGTAGGAGCGAGCCTGCTCGCGATGGACGTCAACGATGACGAGTGCTGGCTGGATGAACGCGGTGCTCTCACGTCCATCGCGAGCAAGCTCGCTCCTACAGTGTGTCAGGCGTCGTTTTCGTGGGTCAGTTCGAGCACGCGGTCGACCAGTTTGTTGATGCCGGAAGCCGCCTCGCTGATGCTCTGCGCCAGCATGTAGGCCGGGGTGCTCACCAGTTTGCGTGCCTTGTCCTCGACGATGTCGCTGACCGCGCAATCGGTATGGGTCGCGCCCATCTTGTTCATCGCGGCGGCGGTGTCGGTGTCGTTGCCAATGGTGCAAGTGACGCCGGGGCCGTAGATCTTGGCCGCCAGGGCCGGGGAAATGCACATCAACCCCACCGGTTTGCCGGCCTCGGCAAAGGCTTCGGTCAGTGCCAGGACATCCGGTTGAACTGTGCAGCCGGCGCCTTGAATGGCGAAGTTGGACAGGTTCTTGGCCGAGCCGAAGCCGCCGGGCACGATCAGCGCATCGAAGTCATCGACGTTCGCGTCACGGATATCCTTGATGTTGCCCCGGGCAATCCGCGCCGACTCCACCAGCACGTTGCGCGATTCGGGCATTTCTTCGCCGGTCAGGTGATTGATGACATGCAACTGCGCGATGTCCGGAGCGAAACACTGCACCTGCGCCCCGCGCTGATCCAGGCGCAGCAGGGTGATGACGCTCTCGTGGAGCTCGGCGCCGTCGTACACGCCACAACCGGAAAGGATCACTGCAACTTTTTTGCTCATGGGCTTTTCTCCAGATTCATGGCGTTAAATGTCCACTAATTTGGCACTCGTTGCCATAGGGTTAATTGACGGTTACACATAGCATCTGTCCTCTGGACTCCGGTCAGGGCGCGTCATGGACTTCATTCTGTATGCGGTGCCGTTTTTCTTTGTGCTGATCGCCGTCGAGCTGCTGGCCGACCGTTGGCGCGGGGTGCGCAATTATCGGTTGGCGGACGCGATCAACAGCATCAGCACCGGCGTGCTGTCGACCACCACGGGGCTGCTGACCAAAGGCGTGGGGTTGGTGACCTACGCGTTTGCCCTCAAGCATCTGGCGCTGTTCGAGTTGTCGGCCGACAGCGTCTGGACTTGGGTGTTTGCTTTTGTCTTCTATGACTTCTGTTACTACTGGCTGCACCGCATGGGCCACGAACGCAACATCCTCTGGGCCGCGCATTCGGTGCATCACCAGAGCGAGGACTACAACCTGTCCACGGCATTGCGCCAGACCAGCACCGGATTCCTGCTGAGCTGGATCTTCTATCTGCCGCTGGCGGTGTTCGGCGTACCGCTGCTGGTGTTTGTGAGCGTCGCCGCGCTGAACCTGCTGTACCAGTTCTGGGTGCATACCCGGCACATTCCCAAGCTTGGCTGGTTCGAATGGTTTTTCGTCACGCCATCCAATCATCGGGCTCACCATGCACAAAACGCTCTCTACATGGATCGCAACTACGGCGGCGTGTTCATTATCTGGGACCGTCTGTTCGGCTCGTTCCAGGAAGAAGACGACAGCGAGCCGGTGATCTTTGGCGTGACCACGCCGCTGGCGAGCTGGAATCCCGTGTGGGCGAACGTGCAGTTCTATGCACAGTTGTGGGCAGATGCGCGGCGTGCCGAAAGTACCTTGGACAAATTGCGGATCTGGTTCATGCGTACCGGCTGGCGCCCGGCGGACGTGGCGGCCAAATACCCGATGAACAAGCCGGACCTGACCCGGTTCCGCAAATTCGAGGTGCCGCTGGACGGGCGTCAGCAGCTCTACATCTTGTTGCAGTTCTGCGTGTACATCGCGCTGGGCAGCTACTTGATGAGCCTTGAACCGAAGCTGTCAGTCGCCGCCCTGGTGTTGGGCTGGGGAGCGGTGGCGTTTGGTCTGTTTGTGCTGGGCGTGGCCCTTGAGGATCGCCCATGGGCGTTGAAGCTGGAGCTGGTGCGACTGACGTCGAATCTGCCTTTGGTGTGGCTGGCACCAATGGTGGGGCTGTGGCCGGCCAGCATGGTGGGCTGGGTCGGCCTGCTCAGTTACAGCCTGTTGAGCGGCATCGGTCTCTACTGTTGCAGAAACCGCATCACTCGACTGGCGTCGTAGGGCCTTCGGTTTTGATGCTTTCGGCTTTCAGCGCTTGTTCGTCGGCGTAGACCTGCTTGGCCAGGCGGGCATTCTTGAAGCGCCGACGCAGCCATAGCACGAAGCCCAGGACCAGCAGGGCGCCGAGCACCCAAAGCTCGTACTTCTTCACACTGCCGAGCATGCCTTCGAGCACTGCGCCGAAATGGTACGCGGCCGCCGCCAAGGCTGCGGCCCAGATCGCCGCGCCAATGCCGTTGAGCAGCAGGTAACGACCCGGCGGGTAGCCTGACAACCCGATGGCCACCGGCATGACCGTACGCAAACCGTAAACGAAGCGGAAGCTCAATACCCAGATGTCCGGATGCTTGCGAATGTGTTCCAGCGCCCGGTCACCCATCATCTGCCAGCGCGGCTTGCGCGCCAGCAGTTTGCGGCCGTGCTTGCGCCCAAGGAAGTACCACAGTTGGTCGCCGGCATAGCTGCCAAAGAAGGCCACGACCACCACCAGGTTGATGTCCATGTATCCACGGAACGCGAGGAAGCCCGCGAGTACCAGAATGGTTTCGCCTTCGAAGAACGTGCCTAGAAAAAGGGCAAAGTAGCCGAAGTCATGCAGAAATTGTTGGAGCATTGTCTGGGTGCTGGCGAAATGAACGCGCAGCCTAACCCTTCGGACACATTCAGGAAAGTGTCCAAATGTGTCTCGACGTGAACATTTCCTACAACGACAATGGAATGCGGCTACGTGTCGCGGGATGCACACAACTGTCATCTGTTCGTCATAATGGCCGCTTATAACTGTCACGCTCGCCCGTAAGCGCGGGCTCAGGAGTCTGCCGTGAGCTTTACCCCCGCCAACCGTTTGTTCCCTGCAACCCGCCTGCGCCGCAACCGTCGTGACGACTTCTCGCGTCGTCTGGTCCGTGAAAACGTCCTGACCGTCGATGACCTGATCCTGCCGGTGTTCGTACTGGACGGTGAAAACCGTCGCGAAGCGGTGGCTTCGATGCCGGGTGTCGAACGCCTGACCATCGACCTGTTGCTGGAAGAGGCGGCCAAGTGGGTCGAGCTGGGGATTCCGGCGCTGGCACTGTTCCCGGTGACGCCAGCGGAGCTCAAGTCCCTGGACGCCGCCGAATCGTGGAACCCGCAAGGCATCGCCCAACGCGCGACCCGTGCGCTGCGTGCGCAATTCCCGGAGCTGGGCGTGATCACCGACGTCGCCCTGGACCCGTTCACCACCCACGGCCAGGACGGCATTCTTGATGAAGAAGGCTACGTGCAGAACGACATCACCGTCGACGCACTGGTCAGGCAAGCCCTGTCCCACGCCGAAGCCGGCGCTCAGGTCGTGGCGCCATCGGACATGATGGACGGTCGCATCCAGGCGATCCGCGAAGCCCTGGAAGTGGCCGGTCACGTCAATGTACGGATCATGGCCTACTCGGCCAAGTACGCCAGCGCCTATTACGGCCCGTTCCGCGATGCGGTCGGTTCGGCGCTGAACCTGGGCAAGGCCAACAAGGCCTCCTATCAGATGGACCCGGCCAACAGCAACGAAGCGCTGCACGAAGTGGCGGCGGACTTGTCAGAAGGTGCAGACATGGTCATGGTCAAGCCAGGCATGCCGTACCTGGACATCCTGTGCCGGGTAAAAGAAGAATTCAAAGTGCCGACGTTTGTGTATCAAGTCAGCGGCGAATACGCCATGCACATGGCGGCGATCCAGAATGGCTGGTTGAGCGAAGGGGTTATCCTCGAGTCCCTCACCGCTTTCAAGCGTGCAGGGGCTGATGGCATCCTGACGTACTTTGCCGTTCGTGCTGCCCAATTGTTGCGAGAGCAAAAATAGCCCTCCCAGGAACATTCGATGAATACCGAAGTACTCACTGAAGTTGCCGTAAAAGACGCTCAACCTGTGGTGGAGCAAGTCGACGAGACCCCGCCGGAGCTGGAGCCAGCTCCGCCCGCGGCGGTCGTCGAAACCGCTGCGACAGTGCCAGCGGTGGCCATTCCCGGCCTGGATGACAGCAGCCTGTACATCCATCGCGAGCTCTCGCAACTGCAGTTCAACATCCGCGTGCTGGAACAGGCGCTGGACGAGTCCTACCCTTTGCTGGAGCGGCTGAAGTTTCTGTTGATCTTCTCCAGCAACCTGGACGAGTTCTTCGAAATTCGTGTCGCCGGCCTCAAGAAGCAGATCACTTTCGCCCGTGAACAGGCCGGCGCCGATGGTCTGCAACCGCATCAGGCCCTGGCCCGCATCAGCGAGCTGGTCCACGGTCACGTCGATCGCCAGTACGCGATCCTCAACGACATTCTCTTGCCGGAGCTGGAAAAACATCAGGTCCGCTTCATTCGTCGCCGCTACTGGACCACCAAGCTCAAAACCTGGGTCCGCCGCTATTTCCGCGACGAGATCGCGCCGATCATCACTCCGATCGGCCTCGACCCGACGCACCCGTTCCCGTTGCTGGTGAACAAGAGCCTGAACTTCATCGTCGAGCTCGAAGGCATCGACGCCTTTGGCCGCGATTCCGGTCTGGCGATCATCCCGGCGCCACGTCTGCTGCCGCGCATCATCAAGGTGCCGGAAGAAGTCGGTGGCCCTGGCGACAACTATGTATTCCTGTCGTCGATGATTCACGCTCACGCCGACGACCTGTTCCAGGGCATGAAGGTCAAGGGCTGCTACCAGTTCCGCCTGACCCGTAACGCCGACCTGGCGCTGGACTCCGAGGACGTCGAAGACCTGGCCCGCGCCTTGCGCGGCGAACTGTTCTCCCGTCGCTATGGCGATGCGGTGCGACTGGAAGTGGCCGACACGTGCCCCAAACACCTGTCTGACTACCTGCTCAAGCAGTTCAACCTGGGCGAGACCGAGTTGTATCAGGTCAACGGTCCGGTGAACCTGACGCGGCTGTTCAGCATCACCGGCCTGGACAGCCAGCGCGAGCTGCAATATCTGCCGTTCACCCCGCAGATCCCGAAACTGCTGCAGAACAGCGAAAACATTTTCAGCGTGATCAGCAAGCAGGACATCCTGCTGCTGCACCCGTTCGAGTCGTTCACCCCGGTGGTCGACCTGTTGCGCCAGGCTGCCAAGGACCCGCACGTGCTGGCGGTGCGCCAGACCCTGTACCGGTCCGGCGCCAACTCGGAAATCGTCGATGCGCTGGTGGATGCGGCGCGTAACGGCAAGGAAGTCACCGCGGTGATCGAACTGCGGGCGCGGTTCGACGAAGAGTCCAACCTGCAACTGGCCAGCCGCCTGCAAGCGGCCGGTGCGGTAGTGATCTACGGTGTGGTCGGCTTCAAGACCCACGCCAAGATGATGCTGATCCTGCGTCGCGAGGCTGGTGAAATCGTGCGTTATGCGCACCTCGGTACGGGCAACTACCACGCTGGCAACGCCCGCCTGTACACCGACTACAGCTTGCTGACCTCCGACGATGCCTTGTGCGAAGACGTCGGCAAACTGTTCAGCCAGTTGATCGGCATGGGTAAGACGCTGCGCATGAAGAAACTGCTGCATGCGCCGTTCACCCTGAAAAAGGGCATGCTCGACATGATTGCCCGCGAAACCCAGTTCGCCCTCGACGGCAAACCGGCGCACATCATCGCCAAGTTCAACTCGCTGACCGATCCGAAGATCATCCGCGCGTTGTACAAGGCCAGCCAGTCGGGCGTGCGCATCGATCTGGTGGTGCGTGGCATGTGCTGCCTGCGACCGGGCATCGCCGGGGTTTCCCACAACATCCACGTGCGCTCGATCATCGGTCGCTTCCTGGAACACACCCGGGTCTTCTACTTCCTCAATGGCGGCGAAGAACAGATGTTCCTCTCCAGCGCCGACTGGATGGAGCGCAACCTCGATAAACGCGTCGAGACTTGCTTCCCGGTGGAAGGCAAGAAGCTGATCATGCGGGTCAAGAAAGAGCTGGAGCTGTATCTCACCGATAACACCCACAGCTGGAGCCTGCAGTCGGACGGTCGTTACATCCGCAACACGCCGACCGGTAACCAGAACCCGCGTAGCGCCCAGGCGACATTGCTGGAGCGTTTGGGCAGCCCGATCCTGGCTGTTCGGTAACGCGGGCGAGGTATAAAAAATGGCGATCCCAGCGGATCGCCATTTTTGTTTCACCACCGTCCACTGTAGGAGCGAGCTCGCTCGCGATGGGCGTGAACGATAACGCGTGCTGCCTGGAGAAACGCGGCGCCTGTTGGTTTTTCGCGAGCAAGCTCGCTCCTACAGGGGCTGGGGTCAGCGAGCGTTCAGCACGATATCTACGCGTGTCAGCCATTCCGCTTCAATGGCGAAGTCGGCTTGGGTCAGCTGGTTTTCATCCAGCCAGTTTTCCGGGAAAACCACTTCCAGGTGGTTGTCATAGGCGTTCAGTTCCACCTGGGGCATTTGCTGGGTGCCACGTATGTGGTGGAACAGAATCGCAAAGCGCAGCAACACGCACAGGCGAATCAGCTTGGTGCCGTCATCGCCGAACTCGGCGAACTTGTCCTTGGGAATGTTGCGTCGGTGGCCGCGTACCAGCAGCGCGAGCATCAACTGGTCTTCGCGGGAAAATCCGGCGAGGTCCGAGTGCTCGATCAGGTAGGCGCCGTGCTTGTGGTACTGGTAGTGGGCGATGTCCAGGCCCACTTCATGGACCTTGGCCGCCCAGCCGAGCAGTTCGCGCCAGACGCCGTCTTCCAGATCCCAGTCCGCGGCCACCTGGTCGAACGCATGCAGTGCCTTGCGCTCGACGCGTACCGCTTGTTCCTGATCGACGTGGTAGCGCTCCATCAGCGAAGTGAGGGTGCGTTCGCGCACGTCTTCGTGATGATGGCGGCCCAGCAGGTCATAGAGCACGCCTTCGCGCAAGGCGCCTTCACAGTGATCCATGCGTTGCAGTTCGAGGGAGTCGAAGATCGCTTCGAGGATCGCCAGGCCGGCCGGGAAAATCGCCCGGCGATCCGGTTTGATGCCTTCGAAATCGATTTTCTCGACGTCGCCCAGCTTGATCAGTTTGCGCTTGAGCCAGGCCAGACCTTCGGCGTTGACCTCGCCGGTGCTGTGGCCGCCAGCCTTCAGCGCCAGACCGATGGCGCGGATGGTGCCCGAGGAGCCAATGGCTTCATCCCAGGTCAGGCGATGCAGGGCGTGCTCGATGCTCATGATCTCCAGTCGCGCCGCGGTGTACGCCTGGGCGTAACGGGCCGGGGTGATCTTGCCGTCCTTGAAATAGCGTTGGGTGTAGCTGACGCAACCCATCTGCAGGCTTTCGCGCAGCAGCGGTTCGAAGCGCTGGCCAATGATGAACTCGGTACTGCCGCCGCCGATGTCGGCCACCAGGCGCTTGCCCGGGGTGTCGGCGAGGGTGTGGGACACGCCGAGATAGATCAGGCGCGCTTCTTCACGGCCGGAAATGACTTCCACCGGGTGGCCGAGAATTTCTTCGGCGCGACGGATGAATTCGGCGCGGTTGCGCGCTTCACGCAAGGCGTTGGTGCCGACGATGCGAACGGCACCGGTAGGCATACCGCTGATCAGTTGGGCGAAGCGCTTGAGGCAGTCGAGCCCGCGCTGCATCGATTCTTCGTTGAGATGGCGCTCTTCGTCGATGCCTGCGGCCAGCTGAACCTTCTCCCCGAGACGCTCGAGAATGCGGATTTCAGCGTTCTGGGCCTTGGCCACGACCATGTGAAAACTGTTGGAGCCCAGGTCGATTGCGGCGATCAGGGACAGATTCTTGGCTTGAGATTGCGGCATGGTCTGGGGTCTCGGTCGATAACCTCGACATCGTGCCACGATCAAAGGCTGCCGCCAACGCGCAGTGTTCAAAGCCTTGATCCAGCACAGCAAAGCAAGCGGCCGCTATGCGGCCAATCGCGGGCAAGCCCGCTCCCACAGGATCTCGGTTGAAGCACTATTGTGTGCTCGACGCAAAACCTGTGGGAGCGGGCTTGCCCGCGAAGGCGGCCTCCAAGGCACTGAAGATCTGTCAGCCCGCCGCTTCAACCGTCCCGATGAAGTTCGCCAGCTCAGCCGTCTGCGGATTGGCGAACAACACCTTCGGGTCGCCCGTTTCATGCACCTTGCCCAGGTGCATGAACACCAACTTGTCCCCAACCTCCCGGGCGAAGCGCATTTCGTGGGTGACCATGATCAGCGTCATGCCTTCCCTGGCCAGTTGCCGGACCACGCTCAGCACTTCGTTGACCAGCTCCGGGTCCAGGGCCGAGGTGATTTCGTCGCACAGCAGCACCTTCGGCGACATCGCCAGGGCGCGGGCAATCGCCACCCGCTGTTGCTGGCCGCCGGACAGTCGATCCGGAAAGGCATCGAACTTTTCGCCCAGCCCGACCCGTTCCAGCATCTGCCGCGCCAGTTCGGCGGCCTTGGCCTTGGGCACTTTCTGCACCACTTGCGGCGCGAGCATCACGTTTTCGCCAACCGTCAGGTGTGGGAACAGGTTGAACTGCTGGAACACCATGCCGACTTTCTGCCGCAGGCTGCGCAGGTCGGCGCGAGCGGCGTCGAGGTACTCGCCGTCGACTTCGATCACGCCGTCGTTGATCGACTCCAGGCCGTTGAGGGTGCGCAGCAGGGTGGACTTGCCCGAGCCGCTGCGGCCGATGATCGCCACCACCTGGCCTTCCTCGACGCTCAGGTCGATGCCTTTGAGCACATGGTGATCGCCGTAGTATTTATGCAGGGCGGAAATTCTAAGCAGAGGCATGCAGTCTCCTTTCCAGGTAGCGCGCACTGAGGGACAGGGGGTAGCAGAGCAGGAAGTAGCCGAGGGCGACGAGGCCGTAGACCATGAAGGGTTCGAAGGTCGCATTGGCGAGCATGCCGCCGGACTTGGTCAGCTCGGTGAAACCGATGATCGAGGTCACGGCGGTGCCTTTGACCACTTGCACCGAGAAGCCCACGGTCGGCGCGACGGCAATGCGCAAGGCCTGCGGCAGGATCACATGGCGCAGTTGTTCCAGCGGATTGAGCGCCAGGCTCGATGAGGCTTCCCACTGGCCATTGGGGATCGACTCGACGCAACCGCGCCAGATCTCCGCCAGATAAGCGCTGGTGAACAGCGTCAACGCGATCGCCGCCGCCATCCACGGTGAAATCTCCAACCCGGCCAGCGCCACACCAAAAAACACCAGAAACAGCTGCATCAACAGCGGCGTGCCCTGAAACAGCTCGATGTAGGTGCGCGCAAAGCTGCGTGGCAGGGATTGATCCGAGATGCGCATGACCATGATCAGCAAGCCGATCAGCCCGCCGCCAATGAAAGCCACCAACGACAGCGCCAGCGTCCATTGCAGGCCGGTGAGCAGGTTGCGCACGATGTCCCAGAAGGTGAAATCACTCATCGGCCGCTCCTTGCGATGAACCGCTGGCCGATCCAGTTCAGGAACTGGCGGATCAGTAGCGCCATGCACAGGTACAGCAGCGTGGTCAGGGCGTAGGTTTCAAAAGCGCGGAAGTTGCGCGATTGAATGAAGTTGGCCGCGAAACTCAGCTCTTCGGTGGCGATCTGTGAACACACCGCCGAGCCGAGCATGACGATGATGATCTGGCTGCTCAGGGCCGGCCAGACTTTGCCCAGTGCCGGCAGCAGCACGACATGGCGGAATGCCTCGAAGCGCGTCATCGCCAGTGCCGCCGCGGCTTCCAGCTGACCCCGGGGGATCGCCTGGATACCGGCACGGATGATCTCGGTCGAATAGGCGCCGAGGTTGATCACCATCGCCAGCACCGCTGCCTGCCATTCGGAGATCTGCACGCCCAGTGACGGCAAGCCGAAGAAGATGAAAAACAGCTGCACCAGAAATGGCGTGTTGCGGATCAACTCGACGTAGACCGCAAAAAAAACCGCGAAAGGCCGAATGTTCCACGCCCGCACCAGCGCCCCGACGATGCCAAGGCCCACACCGAGCACGGCGCCGATGGCTGTCAGCTCAAGGGTGAACAACGCACCGCGCAGCAACAGATCGGTGTTGTGCACCACCGGCAGGAAATCGAACTGATAAGCCATAAAACGTCTCCAGCGCGCCGAATCAGAGATCAGCCGGCAGCGGTTCTTTCAGCCAGGTCAGGGAGTTCTTTTCCAGCGCGCCGTCGCTCCTGGCGGTCACGAGAATCTGGTTGACCTTATCCAGCAGCTGCGGCTCGTTCTTGTTCACGCCCACGTAGACAGGCGAATCCTTGAGCTTCACTTTCAGCGCCGGCACACGTTTCGGGTTCTTCTCGCTGATCGCGACCATCACTACGTTGCCGCTGGCGATCAGGTCGACTTGCCCGGCCAGGTACGCGGCGATGGTCGAGTTGTTGTCTTCGAAGCGCTTTATGGTCACGCCTTCGGGAGCGACCTTGGTCAGCTCGATGTCTTCAATCGCGCCACGGGTGACGCTGATGGTTTTGCCCTTGAGATCGTCCAGACTCTTGATGTCAGCGTCTGGCGGACCGAACACCGCGAGGTAGAACGGCGCATAGGCACGGGAGAAGTCGATGACCTTCTCGCGCTCCGGGTTTTTGCCGAGGCTGGAAATCACCAGGTCGACCTTGCCGGTGGTGAGGAACGGGATGCGGTTGGTGCTGTTGACCGGCGTCAGTTCGAGTTTGACCTTGAGCTGCTCGGCCAGCAGTTTCGCGGTGTCGATATCGAGGCCGCGGGGTTTCATGTCCGGGCCGACCGAGCCAAAGGGCGGGAAGTCCTGGGGCACGGCAACCTTGAGGACGCCGCGCTTGACCACGTCTTCCAGGCCGTCGGCGTGGGCGGGTGCCTGGCTCAGCATCAGGCTGGCAAACAGGGCTGCGAGGAGGGCGCTGTAACGCTGGGTCATGGCAAATCTCCGAATCGGCAAGAAGTGATTTCTGCGGATCGACAGAGCATGGGGCATGCCAACTTGGGGTTTTGGGGGCGCCAGAGTGCGGTTTTACTGGCGTCGGATGGTCTTACTGGTCTGAACAGTCAAGTTGCGTTTCGCACCCCGATAGCGCAGCCGGGAATATCGCGAACCCCCATGGGGCACGACTTGCCGGGGACCGTGAATAGCTTTACAACTGAGCGCACTTTGGCCTGGTTCGTCTGGAAAACCATGAATTCGATCTCCCGCGCCGTACCCGAAGTGGCGCTGCAAGCCATTCGCAAACTGATTACCGAGCAGGGCTTCGGGCCGGGTGATGCCTTGCCCTCGCAACGGGACCTGGCGCTGCAACTGGGCGTAAGCCGGGCTTCTTTGCGCGAGGCGTTGTCGTCCCTGAGTGCGTTGGGCGTCGTCAGCATTCAGCCGGGTAAAGGTGTATTCGTTCAGGCGCCGGTGGAGCTGCCGCGAGGCGAAGCGATGCCGGGCTGGCCGTTCGCGGCGCAGGCTTCGCCGCTGGATATCTTCCAGTTGCGTTATGCGCTGGAGGGGTTTGCCGCGGGGCTGGCGGCCGTGACCTTGAGCACTGAAGAGCTCGATGCGCTGGAGGACAATGTCGCCGCCATGCGCAACGAACTGAAAGCCGCTGATTTCGAAGCGGCGGCGCGCCTGGACTTCGAATTCCACCGGCGCATCCTGCTGGCCAGCGGCAATCAGGCAATGCTGAGTATCCTCACCGCCAGCGCCGATATCTTCCTGGAAAGCCAGAAACTACCGTTCATCCGGGCCGAACGAGCCATGGAAACCTGGCAGGAGCACCGCAAGATCCTTCGCGCACTGGCTCGCCGAGCCTCTGGCGCCGCGCAAAAGGCCATGCAAGAGCATGTGCGCAACGCGGCGTTGCGCACCGGAATCGCCTTCGTCGCTCCCGCCCCGGCGTGACCCGGGCTATACCCAAACTCATGGAACGCCATAGCGAGACTCAATCAACTGCACCTTCCTGAACGAGGGAAGGGCAGCTATGATGGGCCACGTTTTTTTGCTTACAACCCTGGAGAATTCCATGAGCAGCGATCTTATCAAACACGTTAGCGACGCTAGCTTCGAGGCCGACGTACTCAAGGCTGAAGGCGCTGTACTGGTCGATTACTGGGCTGAGTGGTGCGGCCCTTGCAAAATGATCGCTCCTGTCCTGGACGAAATTGCCGAGACCTACAAAGGCAAGCTGACCGTTGCCAAGCTGAACATCGACGAAAACCAGGAAACCCCGGCCAAGCATGGCGTGCGTGGTATCCCGACCCTGATGCTGTTCAAGAACGGCAACGTTGAAGCGACCAAGGTCGGCGCACTGTCGAAGTCGCAACTGGCTGCTTTCCTCGACGCCAACATTTAAGCGTCGTTGCAAGTGTCTTGAAAAAAGCCCCGCAAATAGCGGGGCTTTTTGCGTATACAGGGCTAGACGCTCCTGATACTCAGGTGGTACATTCGGCCCCGCATTGGTTTCTCCATTGCCCCCTGCTAGCCGTCGCCGACGCACTCCTTTTCGAATAAGTACGCGATCCTGTCGCCTTCTCCGCGGCGCGGCCTCATTAAGCCAAAAGCTTAATTTCCCCCCTCCATAAATGATTACGTCATTCCTATATGAATCTGACTGAACTCAAGCAAAAGCCGATTACCGAACTGCTCGAATTGGCCGAACAGATGGGCATAGAAAATATGGCCCGTTCGCGCAAGCAGGACGTGATTTTCTCCCTGCTCAAGAAGCACGCGAAAAGCGGTGAGGAAATCTCCGGTGATGGCGTGCTGGAGATTCTCCAGGACGGCTTCGGCTTCCTGCGCTCCGCTGACGCTTCCTATCTCGCAGGTCCGGACGATATCTACGTCTCGCCGAGCCAGATCCGTCGTTTCAACTTGCGCACCGGTGACACCATCGTTGGCAAGATCCGCCCTCCAAAGGAAGGCGAGCGTTATTTCGCGCTGCTCAAGGTCGACACGATCAACTTCGACCGTCCGGAAAACGCGAAAAACAAGATTCTCTTCGAGAACCTGACCCCGCTGTTCCCGACCGTGCGCATGAAGATGGAAGCCGGTAACGGTTCCACCGAAGACCTGACCGGTCGTGTTATCGACCTGTGTGCCCCGATCGGTAAAGGCCAGCGCGGTCTGATCGTTGCTCCGCCGAAAGCCGGCAAGACGATCATGCTGCAGAACATTGCCGCGAACATCGCGCGTAACAATCCTGAAGTTCACCTGATCGTGCTGCTGATCGACGAACGTCCGGAAGAAGTAACCGAAATGCAGCGCACCGTGCGCGGCGAAGTGGTTGCCTCGACGTTCGACGAGCCGCCGACCCGCCACGTGCAGGTTGCCGAAATGGTGATCGAGAAGGCCAAGCGCCTGGTCGAGCACAAGAAGGACGTGGTGATCCTGCTCGACTCCATCACCCGTCTGGCGCGTGCCTACAACACCGTGATCCCGAGCTCCGGCAAGGTACTGACCGGTGGTGTCGATGCCCACGCCCTGGAGAAGCCGAAGCGTTTCTTCGGCGCCGCGCGGAACATCGAAGAAGGCGGCTCGCTGACCATCATCGCCACCGCGCTGGTTGAAACCGGCTCGAAGATGGACGAAGTGATCTACGAGGAATTCAAGGGCACGGGCAACATGGAACTGCCGCTGGATCGCCGTATCGCTGAAAAACGCGTCTTCCCGGCCATCAACATCAACCGTTCCGGTACCCGCCGCGAAGAGTTGCTGACCGCCGACGACGAGCTGCAGCGCATGTGGATCCTGCGCAAGCTGCTGCACCCGATGGATGAAGTCGCTGCCATCGAGTTCCTGGTCGACAAGCTGAAAACGACCAAGACCAACGATGAGTTCTTCCTGTCGATGAAACGCAAGTAAGTCGAACAGGCACAAAAAGCCGGGGAAACCCGGCTTTTTGCTATCTGATTTTTGATCAAATGCCAGTTCGTGGTTCTGAATAGAGGGCTTCGGCGCTAAACTGCCTGCCCCCGAACGCCACGGCCAACACGAGGCTCACGCATGCAGTATCGCGACTTGCGCGACTTTATCAGCGGGCTGGAAAAGCGCGGTGAACTCAAGCGCATTCAGGTTCCGGTGTCCCCAGTGCTCGAAATGACCGAGGTCTGCGACCGCACCTTGCGCGCCAAGGGCCCGGCCCTGCTTTTCGAAAACCCTACCGGTTATGACATTCCCGTGCTCGGCAACCTGTTCGGCACACCCGAGCGCGTCGCGCTGGGCATGGGTGCCGAAGCGGTCAGCGAGCTGCGCGAGATCGGCAAGCTGCTGGCGTTCCTCAAGGAACCCGAGCCGCCGAAAGGCCTGAAGGATGCCTGGTCCAAGCTGCCGATCTTCCGCAAGATCATTTCGATGGCGCCGAAAGTCGTCAAGGATGCGGTGTGCCAGGAAGTGGTCATCGAAGGCGACGACGTCGACCTGGCCATGTTGCCGGTGCAGACCTGCTGGCCGGGCGATGTCGGTCCGCTGATCACCTGGGGCCTGACCGTCACCAAAGGCCCGAACAAGGATCGCCAGAACCTCGGCATCTATCGTCAGCAAGTGATCGGCCGCAACAAGGTCATCATGCGCTGGCTGAGCCACCGTGGCGGCGCGCTGGATTTTCGCGAGTGGTGCGAGAAGCATCCCGGCCAGCCGTTCCCGGTATCGGTCGCGCTGGGCGCCGACCCGGCGACCATCCTCGGTGCCGTGACCCCGGTGCCCGACAGCCTCTCCGAATACGCCTTTGCCGGCCTGTTGCGCGGTAACCGCACCGAGCTGGTGAAGTGCCGCGGTAACGACCTGCAGGTACCGGCCACCGCCGAAATCATCCTCGAAGGTGTGATCCATCCGGGCGAGATGGCCGATGAAGGCCCGTACGGCGACCACACCGGTTACTACAACGAAGTCGACAGCTTCCCGGTGTTCACCGTCGAGCGCATCACCCACCGGATCAAACCGATCTACCACAGCACCTACACCGGTCGTCCACCGGATGAGCCGGCGATCCTCGGCGTGGCGTTGAACGAAGTGTTCGTGCCGATCCTGCAGAAGCAGTTCCCGGAAATCACCGATTTCTACCTGCCGCCCGAAGGTTGCTCGTACCGCATGGCCGTGGTGACCATGAAAAAGTCGTATCCCGGCCATGCCAAGCGGGTAATGCTCGGTGTCTGGTCGTTTTTGCGACAGTTCATGTACACCAAGTTCGTTATCGTCACCGACGACGATATCAACGCCCGGGACTGGAACGACGTGATCTGGGCCATCACCACGCGCATGGACCCCAAGCGCGACACGGTGATGATCGACAACACGCCGATCGACTACCTGGACTTCGCTTCGCCGGTGTCCGGCCTGGGTTCGAAAATGGGCCTCGATGCCACGCATAAATGGCCGGGCGAAACCACCCGTGAATGGGGTCGGGTCATCGTCAAGGACGATGCCGTGACCCAGCGGATCGATGCCATCTGGAATCAGTTAGGAATAGATTGATGCGTGTAACCTTGCAGCCTTCCGGAGCAGTGCTTGAGATATTGCCCGGCGAGCGGATTCTCGATGGTGCGCGACGATTGGGCTACGAATGCCCGCAAAGTTGCCGTAACGGCAATTGCCACGTGTGCGCGGCGCTGCTGGTGGAAGGGCGGGTCGAGCAGGCTGGCGATGTGCGCGACCATGGTGAGTTCTACACTTGCATAGCGGAGCCGCTGGAAGACTGCATCGTGCTGTGGGATGGCGTGCTCGCGCTGGGAGAACTGCCGGTGCGCAGCTTGTCGTGTCAGGTCATTGAGTGCAGGGACGTGGGCGGCGACACCTGGCGCGTGCGTCTGCGGGCTCCGGCCGGCAAACCGCCGCGCTACCACGCCGGTCAGTACCTGATGATCGAACGCGAGAACGGCGAAAAGTCGGCTTTCTCCCTCGCCTCGGCACCGCATGCGGGGCGTGACCTGGAAATCCATGTACTGGCGCGTGAATCCAGTGCGCTGAGCCTGATCGAACAGCTTCAGCGCAACAGCATGGTGCGGGTCGAGTTGCCGTTTGGCGATACCCACCTGGCAGAGTTGCCGGACGGTCCTCTCGTGCTGATCGCCGCCGGCACCGGCATGGGCCAGATCCACGGCCTGATCGAACATTGCCGGGCCTCGGGTTTCAAGCATCCGGTGCACTTGTATTGGGGCGTGCGTCGTCCTGAAGACTTTTATCAAGTCGAACATTGGGATGAGTGGCTGAAATTGTCCAACCTGTTCCTGCACAAGGTCGTCAGCGATCAATGCGGCTGGAAGGGGCGTTGTGGCATGTTGCATGAAGCGGTGTGTGAGGATTTCCCTGATCTCAAGCCGCTGCATGTGTACGCCAGTGGTTCTCCGGCCATGGTCTACGGCACGCTGGATGCGCTGGTCGAGGCAGGGATGGACGCCCACCAGATGCGCGCCGACGTATTTGCCTACGCCCCTAGATCCTGATCTGCCCCCCCCGTACTTGTAGGAGCGAGCATGCTCGCGATGGACTCAAGAACGCTGCGGGCAGCCTGACTTCCCGCATAATCGTTAACGACCATCGCGAGCGAGCTCGCTCCTACAGGTATATAACCCGCTATATAGCCCATCGGTATTTATAAAAATGTATAAATGTCGGTAGGTTATATCTCGTTCAAGTGATTAATTAAGAACTGCGCCAAGGCACTTAAATTACTTGAAAACATATGTGCCTTATTGTTTCGGCGGTGCGTTCTATTTAGTAACTGTTTACTCGCGGGGAGCTGAACGCTATTCGCCATGAGCGCCATCGAATCTGCTTTTTTGAATCTGGCTTACCCTCCACGGCTCGATCTGGGGCCGCAGCTCACTCACGAACAATTACTCAGCTCGATGCAATCGACCATGGCCCGCCACAAGGGTGGGCCGGTGTGGCTGTTTGCCTACGGGTCGCTGATCTGGCGGCCTGAATGCACGGCGGTTGAACGGGTTCGTGGCCGGGTGCATGGCTATCATCGCGGGTTGTACCTGTGGTCCCACGAACATCGCGGCACGCCGGAAATGCCCGGTCTGGTGTTTGGCCTGGATCGCGGCGGTTCTTGCAGCGGTTTCGCCTATCGCTTGCCCGAAGAACAACTCGAGGCGTCGCTATACGCACTTTGGCAGCGCGAGATGCCGTTTCCTTCCTACCGCCCGCACTGGCTTAACTGCCGTCTCGAAGACGGCAGCCAGGTACAGGCCTTGGGTTTTGTGCTGGAGCGACATCTGCCCAGCTATGCCGGCAACCTGCCGGATCATGTGCTGAGCCATGTGTTTGAAAACGCTTGCGGGCGCTATGGCACCACCCGCGATTATGTCGAGCAAACGGCTCACGCCCTGCGCAGCCACGCCATGCCAGACCGGAATCTGGAGGCGCGGCTCAAGCGCTGTAAATCAAAGGCCGATCATGCGAGCGCTTCGCGCCCCTGACTGGCGATTTGTTTGTGCCGTAGCGTCGGGGCCAGGAAGGCCATCGCCAGCAGGCAGGCGCCGACCAGCAGCACGAAGCCGCCGTCCCAACCGAAATGGTCCACGGTGTAGCCCATGGCTGCACTGGCCGCGACCGAGCCGCCCAGATAACCGAACAGACCGGTAAAGCCCGCCGCCGTACCCGCAGCTTTCTTCGGTGCCAGTTCCAGCGCCTGCAGGCCGATCAGCATTACCGGGCCGTAGATCAGGAAGCCGATGGAAAGCAACGCGATCATGTCGACCATCGGATTACCGGCCGGGTTGAGCCAGTAAACCAGCGTCGCGACAGTCACCAGCGCCATGAACACCATGCCGGTCAGACCGCGGTTGCCACGGAAGATCTTGTCCGACATCCAGCCGCACAGCAGCGTGCCCGGGATACCTGCCCACTCGTAGAAGAAATACGCCCACGAAGTTTTGTCTACGGTGAAACCCTTGGCTTCCTTGAGATAGGTTGGCGCCCAGTCCAGCACGCCGTAGCGCAGCAGATAGACAAACACGTTGGCCAAGGCGATGTACCAGAGCATTTTGTTGCGCAGCACATATTTGACGAAGATTTCCTTGGCGCTGAATTCCTCTTCGTGGCTGGCGTCGTAGCCTTCCGGGTAGTCGTTCTTGTACTGCTCGATCGGCGGCAGGCCAACCGATTGCGGGGTGTCGCGCATGGTCACAAAGGCAAACACCGCTACCGCCAGTGCCACTGCTGCCGGCACGTAGAACGCGGCGTGCCAGTCATTGAACAGGCCCATGCCGATCAGGAACAGCGGGCCGATCAGGCCGCCGCCGACGTTGTGTGCCACGTTCCACACGGAAACCACGCCGCCACGCTCCTTCTGCGACCACCAGTGCACCATGGTCCGGCCACTCGGTGGCCAACCCATGCCCTGTGCCCAGCCGTTGATGAACAGCAGAATGAACATCATGGTCACGCTGGACGTCGCCCAAGGCGCGAAACCGAAAATGAACATCACCCCGGCCGAAACCAGCAGGCCGAACGGCAGGAAGAAGCGCGGATTGGAGCGGTCGGACACCAGGCCCATCAGGAACTTCGACAGGCCGTAGGCAATCGCGATGGCGGACATCGCCAGACCCAACTGACCACGGGAGTAGCCCTCATCGATCAGGTACGGCATGGCCAGGGAGAAGTTCTTGCGCAGCAGGTAGTAACCCGCGTAGCCAAAGAAGATACCGGCGAAGATCTGCCAGCGCAGGCGTCGGTAGGTGCTGTCTATTTTTTCTTCAGGCAATGGAGCCTGATGTGCGGCAGGACGAAAGAAAGCAAACATTCAAGAGCTCCAGATTTCTTGTTTTGACTGCGGATGCGAATATTACAGTTTCGTTACCGAAAATAGCACCGCTTCTCATTGGCAAAACAGGGGAGATGTTGGATATCGCGCGTTCCTTTATGAACATGTCGCTCAGATGTAAGTGAGGGGCGTTGTAGGAAGCGTTACCCGTTTTCGTATTGAGGACTTGGTGTACCGAAAATTGGGCAGTTTTTTGGGAAAGGTCCTTCGTTCAATGCGGAAGTCATGGCGTTATGCCGGACGACTGCGCCCCGTAACCTTTGCGCTGTTGCCAGGTCTGGCATTACAGACGAAGGGAGAGGGATATGCGGTGGTGGTTGTGTGGGGTTTTGTTGCTGGTCTGCGCGGATGTCAGGGCCGGGGAGGTGTTCCTGATACCCGAGAATAATCCGAAGCCGGTGTACCCGGTGGAGCTTTACCGCGCCGGTGTCATCGGCATGGTGCGTGTCAGCCTGACCGTGCAGGCCGATGGTTCTGTCAGCAAGGTTGTGATTGCCGAAGATACGCATCCCGGACTCGGTGAGGCTTCATTGGCCGCAGTCAGCCAATGGCGGTTCAAGCCATGGAGGATCACCGACGATCAGCCGGCGAAAGTCGTCGTAATCGCACCAATGGATTACAGACTGGACCGGGATCAACCCATCCACATCAACAAGACGCTGGAACGGCTGAAATGTGGTGACATCGGACGGGCAGCGCTGAACATCGCTGACACTTCGTGGGTAGACCTGCCGGTATTCAGATGGACCCGCAGTTACCTGGCGCACTCCCTTTCGCCGACGCAATTGCCGGAGGAGAAACGACTGGCGCTGATTGCCAGGCTCAATAAAAGCATCCCTTTGATAGTCAGGCGTTGTAATACTTATCCCGCGAGCCGATACGTGCGGTTTCTTCCGGAAGAGATAGCGACTCTGTTTTGACGAAAAAGCGCGGCAGCGTGGCCGCGCTTTTTTGCAGATAGGGACTCAGCGAACCTGCACCACCACTTTCCCGACCGCTTTACGCTGGCCAAGATCATTGATCGCTTGCGCCGCATTGCCCAGCGGATAGACCTGCGACACCAGTGGCTTCAACTTGCCTTCGGCAAACCAGCCGAACAGCTGCTGGAAGTTTGCTGCGTTGTCCTGTGGCTGGCGCTGGGCGAAGGAGCCCCAGAACACGCCGAGCACTGCGGCACCCTTGAGCAGCGCGAGGTTCACCGGCAGTTCGGGAATGCGCCCGCTGGCGAAGCCGACCACCAGCAGGCGGCCGTTCCAGGCGATGGCACGGATGGCCTGGTCGAACAGGTCGCCGCCCACCGGGTCGTAGATTACGTCGGCACCCTGGCCGTCGGTCAGGCGCTTGATTTCGTCCTTGAGGCTGGTTTCGCTGTAGTTGATCAGTTCATCGGCGCCGGCGGCCTTGGCCACGGCGAGTTTTTCCGCGCTGCTGGCCGCGGCAATCACCCGGGCGCCCATGGCTTTGCCGATTTCCACTGCGGCCAGGCCGACACCGCCGGAGGCGCCAAGCACCAGCAGGGTTTCGCCCGGTTGCAGGTTGCCGCGCTGCTTGAGGGCGTGCATCGAGGTGCCGTAGGTCATGCTGAAGGCGGCGGCGGTGTTGAAGTCCATGGACGGCGGGATCGGCAGCACGTTGTAGCCCGGCACGGCGACCTGTTCGGCAAAGCTGCCCCAGCCGGTCAGGGCCATGACCCGGTCACCGACTTTCAAGTGGCTGACTTTTTCACCCACGACGCTGACCACGCCTGACGCTTCGCCACCCGGAGAGAACGGGAAGGGCGGCTTGAACTGGTATTTGCCCTCGATGATCAACGTGTCGGGGAAATTGACCCCGGCGGCGTGCACGTCCAGCAGGATTTCATTCTTCTTCGCGACAGGACTGGCGACGTCTTCCAGCACCAGCGATTCGGCAGGGCCGAAGGCTTTGCACAGCACGGCTTTCATCAGGGCTATTCCTTTGGGAGTGATGGCCGATAAGTGTAGGTGTGTGGGTCGATGGGTCAACGAGCATGCCCGGCCCTGATAGTCAGCCATAAGCTTGTGCTTGTGCGACGGGTCGTTATGCTAGGCCGCAAACCGGATAAGGAGCGAATTGTGAAAGCGTGGATCATGTTGTTGCTGGCCCTGTCTCTGCCTGTGGCAGCGGTGGCCGAAGAAGCCAAAGAAGATGCAGCTCCGAAGGTCAGCTACATCACCCTGAGTCCGCCGTTCGTGGGTAACTACGGGCTGGACGGCACGCCGAAACTGAAGGTCTACAAGGCCGATGTGGCGTTGCGGGTGACCGGTGACGAGGCCGCCAAGGCAGTGAAGGCCAATGAACCTTTGATCCGCAATCAATTGGTCGCGCTGTTCGCCCAGCAGACCACCGAGACGATGAACAACGTCGAGGCCAAGGAGAAGCTGCGTCAAGAGGCCCTGAAACAGGCCCAGCAGGTGATGAACGATGAAACCGGGAAACCTGTGGTTGAGGATCTGTTGTTCAACAACCTGATCATTCAGTAAGTTTTCCGCCGCCTGTACCGGCCTCTTCGCGGGCAAGCCCGCTCCCACAGTGGATTTGTGTTGGAACATGATCATATGTCCACAACAGGAACCCTGTGGGAGCGGGCTTGCCCGCGAATGCATTCTGACAGACGTCGAAAATCTCAGGGTTTGAGTGCAATCACCGCCGCCCACTGCTGCGCCGTTACCGGCATCACCGAAAGCCGCGAACCTTTCTGCACCAATGGCAACTCGGCCAGCGCCGTCTGTTGCTTCAGATAATCCAGTTTCAGCACTCGGGCAAACGTCTCGACATGCGCGACATCGATCGCGCTCCAGGCGTTTTTCTCCGGGGTGGCCTTCGGGTCAAAATAATGGCTCTCCGGCTCCAGTGCCGTCGGGTCCGGATAGGCGGCTTCGACAATCCTGCCGATCCCGGCGATACCCGGCTCGGGGCAGCTGGAATGATAGAAAAAGAACTCGTCCCCCACCGCCATGGCCCGCAGGAAATTGCGTGCCTGATAGTTACGAACCCCGTCCCAGCGCGCTTTGCCGAGTTTTTCCAGCCCTTTGATCGAGAGTTCGTCAGGCTCGGATTTCATCAGCCAATAGGCCATGTCTTTTGCTCCTTGCGTGGTGATTGAGCAGCTTGTCGGCAATTTTATGACAAACCGACAGTCGGTTGACGTCAGCATTTGCGCAGCGGTTCACGTTGTCGCAAAATGCCGGCCTTTAAAGCTTGACGCTGCTGCACGGCCTGTAAACGGAAACCGCTGCTGTCATCGTGTTGATATGCCTTTGGGGGGCAATCGATGAAACGCAAACCGGATTTACTATGGATTTTGGTCATTTTGTTTGGCCTTGGCGTCGTGACCACTGGCTATGCCCAAAGCCTGTGGGCCAACAAGACCGATGCACCGGTCGAGCTCGGCCAATTGCAGCAACAGTCGACAGCCTTCAAGCGCTGATCCTGTTGCCGTGGCGCCACTGATCGAAGTGGTGCCTAGCCTGCGTAATACCAGGCCTTGTCTGTCACCGTTCCTTGCAACGGCACATCCCAGCTCGCCTGAGCCAATCGCTCCACCTTCTGACATTCGTGGGCAAGCCCCAACAGCGTAGGCTTGCGCCAGTCCTGTCGGCGCGCCAGGTAGGCCAGGCTCCGGTCGTAGAAGCCACCCCCCATCCCCAGGCGTCCGCCGACATCGTCAAAACCCACCAATGGCAACAACACCAGGTCCAGCGCCCAGATCCTGCGCTGCCGGGCGAGGTTGGCCCGTGGTTCGAGGATGCGAAAGCGGTTGGGTTTGAGTTTCTCCCCGGGCCGGATGCGCTGGAACACCATTTTGGTTCGCGGCCAGGCACTCAGCACCGGCAGGTAGGTGGCCTTGCCCCGGCGCTGTGCGGCACGCAGCAGCAGGCGCGGATCAATTTCACCGTCGGTCGGCAGATAGAGCGAGATGTGTCTGGCGCGGCGGAACAGCGGTTGCTGGGCCAGTTGCTTGTATAGCCCGCGAGCGGCCTGGCGCTGTTGACTCGGTGTCAGTGCGCGGCGGGCGTTGCGCAGCATGCGTCGAAGTTGCGGGCGGGGTAGCAGCGCAGGTTCGGTCATGGATTCGGGCTTCGGCAGGACGGATACGCAAAGCGTACCTGTAAAAACGCCGATGCCGGTATTTAAACCGGCATCGGACTGGAATCAGGCTCCCCGAATGTGTCGCTGTCGACTTAGCCCTTGAACCCGAAAGTTCAAGGTGGAAGATGCAGTAGGCTTTAAGGCTTTCCGTCTAGCGGACATGCACACCAGCCCAACGTGCAACCTCCAGGGTATAGCAAATCGGCTCAGGGACATCGCCAACTGGCAAGCACCCCAGGGAGTGATTCGAGTATACCTCAAGCGATCGCGCGAATCAGCCTTTGGTGACGTCCGGATCGGTGGCGAGCACCAGATCGACGCGATCGAGCAGGTCGCGCACCTGCTCACGGGTCGAGCCGCTGACCTGTACATCCGGGCGATCTTCCTTGTGCAGCAGATCGTGGGTGATGTTCAGCGCGGCCATCACGGCGATACGGTCGGCGCCGATGACTTTGCCGCTGCTGCGGATCTCGCGCATCTTGCCGTCCAGATAACGGGCGGCGCTGATCAGGTTGCTGCGCTCTTCCTGAGGGCAGATGATCGAATACTCTTTGTCGAGGATCTGCACGGTGACGCTATTGCTTGAACTCATGAGTCTTGCTCCAGGGCCTTGAGGCGCGAAATCATCGATTCGACCTTACGTCGGGCGATTTCGTTTTTTTCAATGAGGTGCGCGCGTTCCTCGCGCCAGGTCTTTTCCTGAGCTAGTAAGAGTCCGTTTTGACTCTTAAGTTGCTCGACTCGGGTAATCAGCAGTTCGAGTCTGGCCATCAGCGCTTGCAGGTCGGTGTCTTCCATTGTCTTCACTGTCTGATGGGTGTCGGACTGTAGGAGCGAGCTTGCTCGCGATGAGCCCGAGAACGTCGCGGGGTGTCAGGTACCCAGCGTTATCGTTGGCGACCATCGCGAGCGTGCTCGCTCCTACAGGGGTAGTCGATGTAGGATACAAGGCCTTCATTCTAGACATAGCGCCGTCTGGCGCCTAGCTGCCCATGACCATTCAGAATTCCCCGTACCAAGCCTTCGCCACCTTGCTGACTTCCAGCGGTCACAACGTCTCGCCTGCCGAACTGCACGGCCTGCTGCTCGGCCGCAGCTGCGCCGGCGCCGGTTTCGACGCCGAAGGCTGGCTGATCGACGCCGCCGAACTGCTCGAAAACGAGCCTCAGGACAACGTTCGCAGCGCCCTGATCGGCCTGCAGGAAATGGTCAAGGGCGAACTCACCGGCGATGACGTGACCGTCGTACTGCTGCTACCGACCGACGATGCTCCGCTCACCGAGCGTGCCGCCGCACTGGGCCAATGGTGCCAGGGCTTCCTCAGCGGTTTCGGCCTGAACTGCCGTGACAGCAGCATGCTGAGCACCGAGGCCACAGAAGTTTTGCAGGACCTGGCAGCCATTTCCCAGGTGCAAGACGCGCTGGAAGAGTCCGAGGACGGCGAAACCGACTATATGGAAGTCATGGAGTACCTGCGCGTTGCACCGCTGCTGCTGTTCTCCGAGACCAAAAAAGACGTGCCAGCCGCCAAACCGTCGCTGCACTAATCGTTTGCCAGGGAACGCCATCTGCCCATGATCCACATCCCGAAATCGGAATACAGCCGTCGCCGCAAGGCCCTGATGGCGCAGATGGAACCCAACAGCATCGCCATCCTGCCCGCCGCCGCGGTGGCCATTCGTAACCGCGACGTCGAGCACGTTTACCGCCAGGACAGCGACTTCCAGTACCTCAGCGGTTTTCCCGAGCCCCAGGCCGTACTGGTGTTGATGCCGGGGCGTGTGCATGGCGAATACATCCTGTTCTGCCGCGAGCGCAACGCCGAGCGCGAGCTGTGGGATGGCCTGCGCGCCGGGCAGGAAGGCGCGATTCGCGATTTCGGCGCTGACGACGCCTTTCCGATCACTGATATCGACGACATCCTGCCGGGCCTGATCGAAGGCCGTGACCGGGTGTATTCGGCCATGGGCAGCAACCCTGAATTCGACCGCCACCTGATGGAGTGGATCAACGTGATCCGTTCCAAGGCCAACCTCGGTGCCCAGCCACCGAACGAATTCGTTGCCCTGGATCATCTGCTGCACGACATGCGCCTGTATAAATCGGCGGCGGAAGTGAAAGTGATGCGTGAGGCGGCGCGGATTTCCGCCCAGGCGCACGTGCGGGCGATGCAGGCCTGTCGCGCCGGGTTGCACGAATTCAGCCTGGAAGCCGAGCTCGATTACGAGTTCCGCAAGGGCGGGGCGAAGATGCCGGCCTACGGCTCGATCGTCGCGGCGGGGCGCAACAGCTGCATCCTGCATTACCAGCAGAATGACGCGGTACTCAAGGACGGTGATCTGGTGCTGATCGATGCCGGTTGCGAGATCGACTGTTACGCCAGCGACATCACCCGGACCTTTCCGGTCAGTGGCAAGTATTCAGCGGAACAGAAAGCGATTTACGAATTGGTGCTGGCCTCCCAGGAGGCCGCCTTTGCCGAAATCGCCCCGAACAAACACTGGAATCAGGCGCACGAGGCTACGGTCCGGGTCATCACGGCCGGGCTGGTCAAGCTGGGGCTGCTGCGGGGCGACGTCGACGAACTGATCGCCAGCGAAGCCTACAAGGCGTTCTACATGCACCGCGCCGGGCATTGGCTTGGCATGGATGTGCATGATGTCGGCGAATACAAGGTCGGCGGCGAGTGGCGCGTGCTGGAGGTCGGCATGGCGCTGACCGTGGAGCCGGGGATCTATATCGCCCCGGACAACCAGAGCGTGGCGAAGAAATGGCGCGGCATTGGCGTGCGCATCGAGGACGACGTAGTGGTCACCAAAACCGGCTGTGAAATATTGACGGGCGGCGTGCCGAAGTCTGTCGCCGAAATCGAGGCCCTGATGGCGCAAGCACGGACACAAGCGGCATGAGTCGAGTCAACCTGGCAATCATCGGTGGCGGGCTGGTCGGTGCAAGCCTGGCGCTTGCACTGCAGGCCGGCGCCAAAGCCCGGGGCTGGAAGATCGTGCTGATCGAGCCGTTCGCCCCTGGCGACACCTGGCAACCGAGTTACGACGCCCGTTCTTCGGCGTTGTCCTTCGGCTCGCGGCAAATCTATCAACGGTTGGGCATCTGGCAGGAAGTCACCCGCCGCGCCGAGCCGATCAAGCAGATTCATGTGTCCGACCGTGGACGTTTCTCCACCGCCCGGTTGTCGGCGATGGAAGAGGGCGTTCCAGCGCTGGGTTATGTCGTTGAAAACGCCTGGCTCGGCCAATGCCTGTGGCAAGGCCTGGACAAGGATGTGATCAGTTGGCGTTGTCCGGCGGAGGTCACTCGCATGGAGCCGCTGACCGATGGCTATCGCCTGACCCTCAACGATGAAACCATCCTGGAATGCGACCTCGCGGTGCTCGCCGATGGTGGCCGTTCCGGCCTGCGCGAGCAATTGGGGATCGGCATCCGCAAGCGTCCGTACAACCAGAGCGCGCTGATCGCCAACATCACCCCGAGTGAAGCCCACAACGGCATGGCCTTTGAGCGTTTCACCGACGAAGGCCCGATGGCATTGCTGCCGCTGCCGGAAAACCGCTGCGCACTGGTCTGGACCCGCCTGGGCATGGACGCGCAACGCCTGGCGGCACTCGATGAGCGCAGCTTCCTCAGCGAGTTGCAGGGTGTGTTCGGTTATCGCCTTGGCGCATTGAAGCAGGTCGGTGCGCGGCATCTGTATCCGCTGACACTGGTCGAGGCCGAAGAACAGGTGCGTTCGCATCTGGCGGTGCTCGGCAACGCGGCGCACAGCCTGCATCCGATTGCCGGCCAGGGGTTCAACCTGTCCCTGCGCGATGCCCAGGCCCTGGCCGATGCCTTGCTCGCCAGCGAAAAACCATTGGGTGACTTCGCCACGTTGCAAGCCTATCGCGAACGCCAGCGTCTCGATCAGGACCTCACCGTGGGCTTCTCTGATCAGGTCACGCGTCTGTTTGGCAGCACCCAGCCGCTAGTGTCCCTGGGGCGCAACATCGGCTTGCTCGGCCTCGATCTGCTGCCACCGGCCAAGCGCTGGTTTGCCCGACAGGCGATGGGGCTGGGTACCCGTCCAGATGCGTGACGGGCTGATCCGCCGTTTTGGCAAGGCACGACTGATAAAAATACCTGGCGCAATTGCAGGTCGACATTCATGACGGCGCCGGCCACCTGGTGGCGCGGGTCGGGAAAACCCTTTACGTGCGGCTCAAGCCGCAAGAGAGACAGGCTTAAAGCATGGAAATGCGTGCAGATCTGCTGATTGTCGGGGCCGGAATGGTCGGCAGCGCCCTGGCGCTGGCGTTGCAGGACAGCGGGCTGGAAGTCCTGCTGCTGGACGGCAGCCCCATGAGTGTCAAACCCTTCGACACTCAGGCCGCGTTTGAACCGCGGGTGAGCGCCTTGTCGGCCGCCAGCCAGCGGATTCTCGAGCGCCTTGGCGTCTGGGATGGCATCGCCGGGCGACGCAGCAGCCCCTACACCGACATGCAGGTCTGGGATGGCAGCGGCACCGGGCAAATCCACTTCTCGGCGGCCAGCGTGCATGCCGAGGTGTTGGGGCATATCGTCGAGAATCGCGTGGTCCAGGATGCCTTGCTTGACCGCCTGCACGACTGCGACCTGGGGTTGCTGGCCAATGCACGGCTGGAACAGATGCGCCGCTCCGGCGATGACTGGCTGCTGACCCTGGCCGATGGCCGTACCTTGCGCGCACCACTAGTAATTGCAGCCGATGGCGCCAACTCGGCGGTGCGGCGCCTGACCGGGGTCGCGACCCGCGAATGGGATTATCTGCACCATGCCATCGTCACCAGCGTGCGTTGCGCCAAACCGCATCAGATGACGGCCTGGCAGCGCTTCACCGACACCGGTCCGCTGGCGTTTCTGCCCCTTGAGCGCGACGGCCAACAGGATTGGTGTTCGATCGTCTGGTCGACCACACCTGGCGAGGCCGAACGTCTGATGGCGATGGATGAACAAGGCTTCTGCAAGGCGCTGGAGCGGGCCTTTGAAGGTCGGCTCGGCGATGTACTGAGCACCGACCCGCGCCTGTGCGTGCCCCTGCGTCAGCGGCATGCCAAGCGTTATGTGGCTGAAGGCCTGGCGTTGATCGGCGATGCGGCCCACACCATTCACCCATTGGCCGGGCAAGGTGTGAATCTCGGATTTCTCGATGCCGCCGTGCTGGCCGAAGTGTTGCTGCAAGCGGCAAACCGTGGCGAACGCCTGGCGGATGTGAAAGTCCTCAGCCGTTACGAGCGTCGGCGCATGCCTCACAACCTGGCGCTGATGGCGGCGATGGAAGGCTTCGAGCGCTTGTTCCAGGCCGATCCGTTGCCGGTGCGCTGGTTGCGCAATACCGGGTTGAAAATGGTTGAGAAAATGCCGGAAGCCAAGGCCTTGTTCGTGCGTGAAGCGCTGGGGCTGACCGGGGATTTGCCGGCGTTGGCCAAGCCCTGAGGTTTGCGTTGAGCCTACTGGCCCCTTCGCGGGCAAGCCCGCTCCTACAGGCATTGCGCTGTACCTGTGGGAGCGGGCTTGCCCGCGAAGGCGTCAGCACAAGCACCACAACTTCCAAGCAGCGCAACATCTGGTAACTCCTCCGCAAGCGGGTTCGATTGAGAAGCTAAATGTGAGTCCTTATCATTTGGCCTCATTTCTCAATCGAGGGACCGCTCCCATGTTGGCACCGAAGCGTCTACTGACTGCACTGGCCTTGACCCTGATCGGTAGCACCGCCGCCCAGGCCGCTGACGAGGTGGTGGTCTACTCCTCGCGAATCGACGAGCTGATCAAGCCGGTATTCGATGCCTACACCGCCAAGACCGGTGTGAAGGTGAAGTTCATCACCGACAAGGAAGCGCCACTGATGCAGCGGCTCAAGGCCGAGGGCGCGAATACGCCGGCCGACCTGCTGCTCACCGTTGATGCCGGCAACCTCTGGCAAGCCGAGCAGATGGGCATCCTCCAGCCGTTCACCTCGAAAACCATCGACGCCAACATTCCGCTGCAATACCGGGCAGCCTCCCACGCCTGGACCGGCCTGAGCCTGCGGGCGCGGACCATTGCCTACTCAACCGATCGGGTGAAGCCGGGTGAATTGACCACCTACGAAGCGCTGGCCGACAAGCAATGGGAAGGCCGCCTGTGCCTGCGCACGGCGAAGAAGGTCTATAACCAGTCCCTGACCGCGACCATGATCGAAGTGCACGGTGCCGGGAAGACCGAGGAAATCCTCAAGGGCTGGGTCAAGAACCTGTCCACTGACGTGTTCTCCGACGACACCGCCGTGCTGGAAGCGATCAATGCCGGCCAGTGCGACGTCGGTATCGTCAACACCTACTACTACGGCCGCCTGCACAAGCAGAAGCCAGACCTGCCGGTGAAGCTGTTCTGGCCGAACCAGGCTGATCGTGGCGTACACGTGAACCTGTCGGGTATCGGCCTGACACAACACGCGCCGCACCCGGAAGCGGCCAAGGCCCTGGTGGAGTGGATGACTACGCCTGAAGCGCAGAAAATCTTTGCCGACGTGAACCAGGAATTCCCGGCGAACCCTGCCGTTCATCCATCCGAAGAAGTGGCGGCCTGGGGCAAGTTCATTGCCGATACCTTGCCGGTGGAAATTGCCGGCAAGCGCCAGGCTGAAGCGATTCGCATGATGGACAAGGCTGGCTGGAACTGAGTCAGCCGTTATGCTGCGCCCCGCCTATGCGGGGCGTTTGTTTTTGCGCTACGCGCCTCTGACGCTGTAGGAGCGAGCTTGCTCGCGATGAACGTCAACGATAACGCGGGGGGGCTGATGGTCCGCGGTGCCCTGACGCTCATCGCGAGCGAGCTCGCTCCTACAGTGTCGATCTCATCCATCAGATAGTAGAGAACCAAGCCTGTGGCCCACCCCGCCCAACGCCGCTGGTATCCAGTCGTCTTCGCCATCGCTGCGCTGGTCCTTTTGCCCCTGAGCGTCCTGCTGCTTTCCTGGCAAACCATTGACGTTCAAATCTGGTCCCACCTGTGGGACACACAGATGCCACGCCTGCTGGGCAACACGCTGACGCTGGTGCTCGGTGTCGGTGCGGGTGTCACCTTGCTGGGCGTCAGCCTCGCCTGGCTGACCAGCCTCTGTGAATTCCCCGGCAGGCGCTGGCTGGACTGGGCATTGATGCTGCCCTTTGCGATTCCAGCCTATGTGCTCGCGTTCGTGTTTGTCGGCCTGCTGGATTTCGCCGGCCCTGTGCAAACCCTGCTGCGCGAGTGGTTCGGCAGTGGTCTGCGGCTGCCGCGCGTGCGCTCCACGGGCGGTGTGATTGTGGTGCTGGTGCTGGTTTTCTATCCCTATGTATACCTGCTGGCCCGCACGGCTTTCCTCGCCCAGGGCAAAGGCCTGATGGAAGCGGCACGGGTCCTTGGCCAATCGCCCTGGCACGCGTTCTGGCGGGTGGCACTGCCCATGGCGCGGCCGGCCATCGGTGCGGGAGTGGCATTGGCGCTGATGGAAACCCTGGCGGATTTCGGCGCGGTGTCGGTGTTCAACTTCGATACCTTCACCACGGCCATCTACAAGACCTGGTACGGTTTTTTCAGCCTGTCTTCCGCCGCGCAACTGGCCAGCCTGTTGCTGCTGGTGGTGATGCTCGTGCTGTACGGCGAACGGCGTGCTCGCGGGGCCAACCGGGCGAGCAACGAGCGACCACGGGTCAAGGCGCTGTATCACCTGCGAGGCGTCAAGGCGCTGGCAGCCATGACATGGTGCGGGCTGGTATTTGCCTGCGCCTTTGTCATTCCAATGCTGCAACTGATGGTGTGGTTCTGGCAGCGTGGGCGTTTCGATCTCGATGAGCGCTACGCCGGGTTGATCGTCCATACCTTGTACCTGGGGGCGATGGCGGCGTTGATCACCGTCAGCGTCGCCTTGTTACTGGCGTTTGCCCGACGACTGGCGCCCACCCGGGTCATTCGCTCCGGGATCAGTCTGGCCAACCTGGGTTATGCCTTGCCGGGTTCGGTGCTGGCGGTGTCGATCATGCTGGCGTTCAGTTACCTCGATCGCGAGCTGGTGATCCCGCTCTCGAGCTGGCTCGGTGGCGCGGGCAAGCCGCTGCTGCTGGGCAGTCTGTCAGCGTTGTTGCTGGCCTATCTGGTGCGCTTCATTGCGGTGGCCTATGGGCCACTGGAAAGCAGCCTGGCGCGTATACGGCCATCTTTGCCCGAAGCGGCACGTAGCCTTGGCGTCAGTGGACCACGACTGTTTTTCAAAGTGTATCTACCATTGTTGTTGCCCGGCACCTTGAGCGCTGGGCTGCTGGTGTTCGTCGACGTGCTCAAGGAAATGCCCGCGACCCTGCTGATGCGCCCGTTTGGCTGGGACACGCTGGCGGTGCGGATCTTTGAAATGACCAGTGAAGGAGAGTGGGCGAGGGCATCTTTGCCAGCGTTGACACTGGTGCTGGTCGGCCTGTTACCGGTCATCGGATTGATCCGGCGCTCAGCACATCGAAACAGCTAGGTGTCAGTCCTACACCTTGCGGCTACAATGCGCGGCATTCGGTGCGGTCCGTCTGACAGACCAGGTAGCTGAAATCGGCTAAAGGCCCTTTGTTTCAAGGCATTCAGTCCGTGCAGCACTTGCCCGCACCTTCGCCACGCCCGGAAGGAGAAACCCATGGGACAGCGTACGCCTCTGTATGACCTTCATCTCGCATTCGGCGCGAAGATGGTCGATTTTGGCGGTTGGGACATGCCTCTGCATTATGGATCGCAGGTCGAGGAACACCATCAGGTGCGCCGCGATTGCGGTGTCTTCGATGTATCCCACATGACCGTAATCGACGTCGGCGGTCCCCAGGCCAAAGCCTGGCTCCGGCATTTGCTGGCCAATGATGTCGAGCGCCTGCACAGCCCCGGCCGTGCGTTGTACAGCACCATGCTCAACGAGCAGGGCGGCATCGTCGACGACATGATCGTCTATCGTCTCGATGAGGGTTATCGCCTGGTGGTCAATGCCTCCACCCGCGATCAGGACATGGCCTGGATGCAAGCGCATCTCGACGGTTTCGACGTGCAACTTCGCGAACGTTCCGAGTTGGCGATGCTGGCCATTCAGGGCCCCCACGCCCGGCAAAAAATTGCCGAGCTGGTCAGCCAGTCCCGCGGCAACCTGATCCAGCTCCTCAAGCCCTTCGAAGGCCTGTCCGATGGTGACTGGTTCATCGCGCGCACCGGTTATACCGGCGAAGACGGCCTGGAAATCATTCTGCCGGCCGATCAGACGCCAGGATTTTTCAACGATCTGGTCGGCGCCGGGATTTCTCCCATCGGCCTTGGCGCACGGGATACCTTGCGGGTCGAAGCCGGCATGAACCTTTACGGTCAGGACATCCAGCAGGACATTTCACCGTTGGCCTCCAATATGGCCTGGACCATTGCCTGGGAACCTGCCACCCGGCAGTTCATCGGGCGCAAGGCGCTGGAAGCGGAGCAGGCTGCCGGTGTACAGCAAAAACTGGTCGGTCTGGTCCTTGAGGAGCGAGGTGTTTTGCGCGCTCATCAGGTGGTCCGCATCGCCGATGTTGGCGAAGGGGAGATCACCAGTGGTAGTTTCTCTCCTACGCTTAGCAAGTCGATTGCACTGGCGCGCGTGCCGATGGCAACTGCCGACCGCGCTGAAGTGGAAATCCGTGGCAAGTGGTACCCGGTACGAGTGGTCAAACCGACCTTCGTCCGTCACGGCAAAACCTTGATCTAACCTATTCCGGCGGGCACGACCGCTGACCTATTTCCTGAGGACACAGAACATGAGCAATATCCCCGCCGACCTGCGTTTTGCCGAAAGTCACGAATGGGCACGTCTGGAAGCCGATGGCACCGTCACCGTGGGCATCAGCGATCACGCGCAGGAAGCGCTGGGTGATGTGGTGTTCGTTGAGTTGACCGAAGTCGGCAACGTGTTTGCCGCTGAAGATCAGGCCGGTGTCGTTGAGTCGGTCAAGGCCGCTTCCGACATCTACTCCCCGATTGCCGGCGAAGTGATCGCGGTCAACGAAGCGCTGAGTGGTGAGCCTGAACTGCTCAACTCCGATCCGTACGGTGCCTGGATCTTCAAGCTCAAGCCAAACAACGCTGCAGACCTGGAAAAACTGCTGGATGCCGCCGGCTACAAGGCTGCCATCGGCGAGTAATGCTCGCCCCTGCAGGAGCCGGCAAGCCGGCTCCTGCAGGGGTTGTTCAAGGTTTCAGTACCGCTTTCACGGCCGCCACCGAACGCTCGACATCCGCTTTGCTCATCGCCGTGAACATCGGCAACGAGACAATCAACCGACCGACCCGCTCGGCGACCGGGAACATGCCTTCCTTGAATCCGCGCTCGCGGTAAAGGCTCAACAGGTGAATCGGCGGGTAGTGATAGCCGATCCCGACACCCAATGCCTGCATCTGCTCCATGAACATCGCCCGCGCCGGTTTGCCATCCGTACGCTCCGGCAGTACCAGTTGGAACAAATGCCAGTTGCTGTGGGTGAAATCCGCTGGCGGCAGTTGCGCTCCGTACTGCGCTTCGAAATCCTCGCCAAAGCAGGCGAAATAGTGTCGGGCCAGGTCACGGCGATGCGCGGTGATCGCTTCGATATGGGCAAACTGCCCCAGGCCAATGGCTGCGGCGACGTCGGTCATGTTGAACTTGCCACCCAGCACATCGACGTCCAGGCCATCGAAACCATTGCGGGTAACGCCCTGCAGCCGGTATTTCTCTGCCAGTCGCACTTCTTCGGCCGTATTCAACACCAGGCAACCGCCCTCGGAGGAGGTGACGTTTTTGTTCGCCTGGAAACTGAAGGACACGAAATCACCGGTCGAGCCAATGCGCTGGCCGTTCCAGCTGGAGCCCAATGCCTGGGCCGCATCTTCGACGATCCGCAGACCGTGCTTTTTCGCCAGGGCGTACAACCGCGTCATGTCCACGGGCAGCCCGGCGAGATACACCGGGATGATGGCCTTGGTGCGGGGGGTAATTGCCGCTTCCAGTTGATCCAGATCGATATTGCGGGTCACCGGGTCGATGTCGGCAAACACCGGGGTGGCGCCGACTTCCAGGATGACGTTGGCAGTGGCTACCCAGGAAATCGGCGTGGTAATCACTTCATCGCCCGGCCCGACCCCGGCAATACGCAAAGCGATTTCCATGGTGCAGGTGCCGGAATTGAAGGTGCGCACCGGGCGCCCGCCAAAATACTCCGAGAGTTGCGCTTCGAAGGCCTGGACCTTGGGGCCGCTGGTGATCCAGCCCGAGCGCAATACGTCGCCGACAGCGGCAATCGTGGTTTCATCGATGGTGGGTTTGGAAAACGGCAGGAACGGCAGTTGGCTCATGAATACAGTCACCCGATCAGCGGACATTAGGTAGGCGCCGCACATGATGATCCGGATTGGATCGCCGCGCTACGTCATCCACGCGGATATCGACTGCTATGCTGGTTTGACCGTGTTGCATCGACGCTGAGCGCCAGTCAAGAGAGAGCCCGTCATGTCCCAGTTGCCGTCCCTGAGCCAGTTACACGACCCCAATGCCTTTCTGCGCCGCCACCTCGGCCCCGATGCCGTCGAGCAACAGGCGATGCTCGACAGTCTCGGCCTGGGCAGCCGGATCGAATTGATCGAGCAAACCGTGCCGCCGGGCATCCGCCTCAACCGGGCGCTGGACCTGCCTCCGGCACTCGATGAAGAGGCCGCGCTGGCCAAACTTCGCGGTTATGCCGAACAGAACCAGGTCTGGACCAGCCTGATCGGCATGGGCTACCACGGCACCCTCACACCGGCCGTCATTTTGCGTAACGTGCTGGAAAATCCCGGCTGGTACACCGCGTACACACCCTATCAGCCGGAGATCGCCCAAGGGCGGCTCGAAGCGCTGCTGAACTTCCAGCAATTGACCATCGACTTGACCGGTCTTGAGCTAGCCAACGCCTCGCTGCTTGATGAGGCCACTGCCGCGGCGGAAGCCATGGCCCTGGCCAAGCGGGTCGCCAAGTCCAAAAGCAACCTGTTCTTTGTCGATGAAAACTGTCACCCGCAAACCGTTTCCGTGGTGCAGACCCGCGCTGAAGGCTTCGGCTTCGAGCTGATCGTCGACACTGTGGATAACTTGAAGCAGCACCAGGTGTTCGGCGCGCTGCTGCAGTACCCTGACACCCACGGCGAGATCCACGATCTGCGGCCGCTGGTTGATTACCTGCACGCGCAGCAGGCCCTGGCCTGTGTCGCCACTGATTTGCTGAGCCTGTTGTTGTTGACTCCGCCGGGTGAACTGGGCGCCGATGTGGTGTTCGGCTCGTCCCAGCGATTTGGCGTGCCCATGGGCTACGGTGGGCCCCATGCGGCATTTTTTGCCAGCCGCGATGAATACAAGCGAGCGATTCCCGGGCGGATCATCGGTGTTTCGAAAGATGCGCGGGGCAACACCGCCCTGCGCATGGCCCTGCAAACCCGCGAGCAACACATCCGCCGGGAGAAGGCCAACTCCAACATCTGCACGGCTCAGGTGCTGCTGGCCAATATCGCCAGTTTTTATGCGGTCTACCACGGCCCGGAAGGGCTCAAGCGGATCGCCCAGCGGGTTCATCGGCTGACCTGCATCCTTGCCGCCGGGCTTGAGCGCAACGGCATTACCCGGGTCAACCGGCACTTCTTCGACACCCTGACGCTGGAGGTGGGTGGAACCCAGACCGCCATCATCGAAAGTGCCCGGGCTGCGCAGATCAACCTGCGCATTCTCGGGCGCGGCCAACTGGGCTTGAGCCTCGACGAGACCTGCGACGAAGGCACCGTGGCGAAGCTGTTCGACGTGTTTCTGGGAGCCGATCACGGGCTCAGCATCGAGGACCTGGATGCCGAAGTCTTGCCTGGCGGAATTCCCGACGGGTTGGCGCGAACTTCGCCTTATCTGCGTCACCCCGTGTTCAGCGCCCATCACAGCGAAACCGAGATGCTGCGTTACCTCAAGCAACTGGAAAACAAGGACCTGGCGCTCAATCAATCGATGATCCCGCTGGGCTCCTGCACCATGAAGCTGAACGCCACCAGCGAGATGATCCCGATCACCTGGCCTCAGTTCGCCAACCTGCACCCGTTCGTGCCGAAAGAGCAGGCTGCCGGGTATGGGTTGATGATCGAAGAGCTGGAGCGCTGGCTGTGCGCGATCACCGGTTTCGATGCGATCTGCATGCAGCCCAACTCTGGTGCCCAGGGTGAATACGCCGGGCTGTTGGCGATCCGCAAATACCATGAGAGCCGCCATCAGGGTGGCCGCGATATTTGCCTGATTCCTTCTTCGGCTCACGGCACCAATCCCGCGTCGGCGCAAATGGCCGGGATGCGCGTGGTGATCGTCGAGTGTGACGAGGCGGGCAACGTCGACCTGGATGACCTCAAGGAAAAAGCCGCGCAGGCCGCAGACAAACTCGCCTGCCTGATGGCGACCTATCCTTCGACCCATGGCGTGTATGAGGAAGGTATCAGCGAAATCTGTGAAGTGATCCACCAGCACGGCGGTCAGGTGTACATGGATGGTGCCAACCTCAACGCGCAGGTCGGGCTGGCGCGGCCGGCCGATATTGGCGCCGACGTCTCGCACATGAACCTGCACAAGACTTTCTGCATTCCCCATGGTGGCGGTGGGCCGGGCATGGGGCCGATTGGCGTTCGGGCGCATCTGGCACCGTTCGTGGCCAACCATCCGGTGGTGCCGATCGAAGGGCCGCACCCGCAAAATGGTGCTGTCAGCGCAGCGCCCTGGGGCAGCGCAAGCATTTTGCCGATCAGCTGGATGTACATCGCCATGATGGGGCCGCAACTGGCGGACGCCAGCGAAGTGGCGATCCTCGCCGCGAATTACCTGGCGCGGCATTTGTCCGGTGCTTTCCCTGTGCTCTACACCGGGCGCAACGAGCGGGTGGCCCACGAATGCATCCTCGACCTGCGGCCGCTCAAGGCGTTGACCGGCATTACCGAGGAGGACGTGGCCAAGCGCCTGATGGACTATGGCTTCCATGCTCCGACCATGTCATTTCCGGTGCCTGGGACGCTGATGGTCGAACCGACCGAAAGTGAATCGAAGGCGGAGCTGGACCGCTTTATCGGAGCGATGCTGAGCATCCGCGCGGAAATCAACGAGGTGCAAAACGGTAATTGGCCGGCTGAAGAAAACCCGTTGAAAGGAGCGCCGCACACGTTGGCCGATATCACCGGCGTGTGGGAGCGGCCATACAGTATCGAACAAGCGGTCACGCCGGACGCGCACACCAAGGCTCACAAATACTGGCCGGTGGTGAATCGGGTGGACAACGTGTATGGGGATCGGAACCTGTTTTGTGCGTGTGTGCCGGTGGACGATTACCGCTGACCTCCCAGGCAACACATGTCCCCTGTAGGAGCGAGCTTGCTCGCGATGGACTCAAGAGCGCTGCGTTTAGTCAGTAAACACGCGGCATCGTTAACGACCATCGCGAGCAAGCTCGCTCCTACAGGGGTATCAGTGAACATGAGACAGGTGTAGGCAGGGCAAAAAAATGCCGCTCATGTGAGCGGCATTTTTATGCGGGTATTACTTATTCCGAAGCCACGGCATTCTTCGCCAGGATCGCGTTCGCCAGTTCCATGTCCGTGGCTTGCAGGCCCGGGTTGGCTGCGCGGACTTTCTGTATGGCCGATTCCAGGTACGGGCCGCGGATACCGCCGTCGCTGGCGACGAAGCTGCTGGCGTCGTCCTGTGCCGCGACGATCAGCTTGTTATCCCTGGACGTCAGATAGCTCGAACCGGTGGTTGCGCCGGATGTAAGAACGTTACGCCAAAAAGTATCGGCCATCGCCGAGCCGACAGGCAGGGACAACAGGGCGACGGTAGCGACAGCAAGCTTGAAACGCATGAAAGGGTGACTCCACTGGGTTAACTACGCCCTTGGATTGCCAACCCTCAATCGAGTTCCATGGTCACTTATTCCGCCGCTTCGACCAGCAGGACTGCGCCTTGCTGGCCGACCACCCGCACGCGGCTGCCAATGGCAGTGTCCGGCCCGCGGGCCATCCACACGCCGTCGGCCACCTTGATTTTGCCGCGACCGTCGACAATCGCTTCATGCACCACAAAGGTTTTGCCGATCAGTTCCTGGCCACGCAGATTCAGGTGCGGCTGATCGCTCGGACGCGTCGCCGTGCGTTGACGCCGCCACCAGTACAACGCGGTGGCGATCGACAGCAGGCCGAACAACAGAAACTGCCATTCCCAGGACAGGCCCGGCAGGAGGAAGGTCAAGACGCCCACGGCGGCCGCCGCCATGCCGATCCACAACAGGTAGCCGCCAGCGCCGAAGACTTCAAGAATCAACAGCACCGTGCCCAGCGCCAACCAGTCCCAGAACGAAAGGTGCTGCAAAAATGCCCACATGGTGCGCCTCAGGCTTTCTTGTTATCGAAAGTGGCCTTGACGATTTCGCCAATGCCGCCCACCGCACCGATCATCGAACTGGCCTCCAGCGGCATCAGGATCACTTTGCTGTTGTTGGCCGAAGACAATTTGCCCAGCGCATCGATGTACTTCTGCGCCACGAAGTAATTGACCGCTTGCACGTTGCCGCTGGCGATGGCCTCGGACACCACTTTGGTGGCCTGGGCTTCTGCCTGGGCTTGTCGTTCGCGGGCTTCGGCCTCCAGGAAGGCGGCTTGCCGGCTGCCTTCGGCTTCGAGGATCTGTGCCTGCTTCTTGCCTTCGGCGGTCAGGATCGCTGCTGCACGCAGGCCTTCGGCTTCCAGAATTTGTGCACGCTTGATTCGTTCGGCTTTCATCTGTCCCGACATTGCCGCCATCAGGTCGGCGGGCGGGCTGATGTCCTTGATTTCGATCCGGGTGATCTTGATGCCCCACGGCGCGGTTGCTTCATCGACGGTGCGCAGCAGTTTTTCGTTAATGGCGTCACGCTGGCTGAGCATGGCGTCGAGTTCCATCGAGCCGAGCACCGTACGGATGTTGGTTTGCAGCAGGTTGCGGATGGCGTGCTCGAGGTTGTTGACCTCGTAGGCGGCCTGGGCCGAGTTGACCACCTGGAAGAAACACACGGCGTCGATCTGCACCGTGGCGTTGTCGGCGGTGATGACTTCCTGCGGCGGAATATCCAGCACGCTTTCCATCACGTTCATCTTGCGACCGATGCGGTCCATGACCGGAACGATGACGTTCAGCCCCGGCTTGAGCGTGTTGGTGTAGCGCCCGAAACGCTCGACGGTCCATTCAAAGCCCTGGGGCACGACCTTGAAGCCCATGAGCAGAATGGCGACCACCAGGCCGATAAAAAGCAAAAGCACACTACCGATCTGCATAACGATTCCTTGTTGATGTGTGGATCTGTGGAGTTGCACTCGCTGGAGTGTAGCGGGGCCCTGCCGGATAAGAGCAGCCGGGCTCAGTTTTGCTCGCTCTGGGGTGTCACTCGCAAAACCTCCTCGATTGTCGTCAATCCGGCGGCCACCTTTTGTGCCCCTGACAACCGCAGGCTGCGCATGCCTTCCTTGAATGCCTGCCGCCGCACGGCCAGCAGATCGGTATCGGGGCTTATCAGCGCTTTGATGCCATCGCTCAGTTGCATGATTTCGTAGACACCGGCGCGCCCGTGATAACCGGTGTCGCGGCATTCCAGGCAACCGACGGCACGCTGGGCATTGCCCGGCAATGGTGCCTGCCAGGGACGGGTCAGGGTTTGCCAGTCGTCTTCGCCCAGCGTCAGCGGCGCCTTGCAGTGCGGGCACAGGGTTCGCACCAGCCGCTGGGCCATGACGCCAAGCACTGTGGCCTTGATCAGGTAGTGCGGCACGCCGAGTTCCAGAAGGCGACTGATGGCACCGGGTGCATCGTTGGTGTGCAGGGTCGACAGCACCAGGTGCCCGGTGAGCGCAGCCTGGATCGCCATCTCCGCGGTTTCGAGGTCGCGGATCTCGCCGATCATGATGATGTCCGGGTCTTGCCGCATCAGCGCGCGCACGCCGGCGGCGAAGGTCAGGTCGATATTGTGCTGGACCTGCATCTGGTTGAACGCCGGCTCGACCATTTCAATCGGGTCTTCGATGGTGCAGAGGTTGACCTGCGGCGTCGCCAGTTTTTTCAGGGTGGTGTAGAGGGTAGTGGTCTTGCCCGAACCCGTCGGCCCGGTGACGAGGATGATGCCGTGGGGCTGGCGGGTCATGTCCAGCCAGCGGCGCAGGTCGTCGACAGAAAACCCGAGCTGGTCGAAGTCCTTGAGCAGGACTTCCGGGTCGAAGATCCGCATGACCATTTTTTCGCCGAAGGCTGTAGGCAGTGTCGACAGGCGCAGTTCGACTTCGCCCCCGTCCGGGGTCTTGGTTTTCACCCGGCCGTCCTGGGGTTTGCGCTTTTCCGCGACGTTCATGCGCCCCAGGGTTTTCAGGCGACTGACGATGGCCATGGTGACCTGGGGCGGGAATTGATAGACGTTGTGCAGCACGCCGTCGATGCGAAAGCGCACCGTGCCTTGCTCGCGCCGGGGTTCGATGTGGATGTCGCTGGCGCGTTGCTGGAACGCGTACTGGAACAGCCAGTCGACGATATTGACGATGTGTGCGTCGTTGGCGTCCGGCTCCTGGTCGCTGGCGCCGAGGTTGAGCAACTGTTCGAAATTGCCGAGGGTACTGACTTGCGGGTCGGCGCTGTTCGCCCCGGTGACCGATTTGGCCAAGCGGAAGAATTCGACGCTCAAGCGCTGGATCTCCACCGGGTTGGCCACCACGCGCTTGATCGGCAATTTGAGCACGTGGGTCAGGTCAGCCTCCCAGCCGCTGACATAAGGCTGGGCGCTGGCCACGGTCACCGCATCACGGTCGATCGCTACCGCGAGGATCTTGTGGCGCTGGGCAAAGGCATAGGACATCAGCGGAGTCACGGCCGCGACGTTGATTTTCAATGGATCGATGCGCAGGTAAGGCTGGCCGGCCTGCCGGGACAGCCACAGGGTCAGGCTTTCGAGGTCCAGCGGTTTGCCGGGACGGCTGAGGTCGTCCAGCTGTTGGCTGGCGATGAACTCCAGCGGATGCATCTGGCCATGGGTGGCGTTGCGGCGGCGGGCATTGAGTGCGTGTTCGGCCGAATCCTGGCTGATAAAGCCCTGGGCGACCAGTTCGCGCAGCACATCATTGAGATCCAGCCAGCGGTCCTGAAGGGCGATTTGTACGGACATGCGGGCTCCTTTTGAACGACAGTCCGCAAAGGATAGCCGTGGCCCGACTGACCGCTGGGCCACTACCCGACAAAGCCGTTTCGGAGTTTTTCAGCCCGCCGCTTGAACCGCCTCGGCCCATGCGCAATCAGCTTCTTGCAGCTCCACCGAGCAGACGCTGATCAGGTTGCGAAGTTTTTCCGCAATCACTTGCGCACGGTGCCAGCTCAAACCGTCGATGACGATCTCGATGGCCAGCCAGTCGTCCTGGCGCTGCACGTTGACCTGCTCCGGCGTGAGCAATTGCAAGGCGAACAGGTTGAGGGCGCGACACAGCAGGTCGGGTTCTGCCTCGGCCAGCATTTGATAGCGAACACGGCAATGGGCGTTGCTGACGTTCCAGACATCGGCACGGGCAGGCGGGGTGTTCACGGCTTCGAGATACGGCATGGTCAGGCTCCAGAATTACTGGAGAAATGTTTACATCCTGTGCCGGGTATTTCTTCTCTATGATTGGCAACATTGTAGAAATTTAGAATCAATCAATTCACTTATTGACCAACAAAGGGTTTTTTTATGCAAAGCGAGCTGGATGGCTATGACCGCAAGATCCTCGCCTTGCTGCAAGAGGATGCTTCGCTTTCCAGCGCGCAGATCGCCGAGCAGGTGGGGCTCTCGCAATCGCCGTGCTGGCGGCGGATTCAGCGGATGAAAGAGGAGGGCATCATTCGCGGCCAGGTGACCTTGCTCGACCGCAAGAAAATCGGCCTGAACACACAGATCTTCGCCGAGGTGAAACTCAATGCCCACGGGCGTTCGAACTTCACCGAATTCACCGAGGCGATTCGCGGCTTTCCGGAAGTGCTGGAGTGCTACGTGTTGATGGGGGCGGTGGACTTCCTGCTGCGGATTGTCACGGCGGACATCGAGGCGTATGAGCGCTTCTTCTTTGAGAAGCTGTCGATGGTACCGGGGATTCAGGAGGTCAATTCGATCGTGGCGTTGTCGGAGATCAAGTCGACCACCAGTTTGCCGGTGTTGCGCTGATGATGCTTGAGGGAGCTTGTGGCGGGGGGGGGGGCCCCCCCCCCCCAAAGGTTTTAAGACGCCACAGCCATTTTAAGGCGCGGGGGTGTTAAACCCCCAAAGCCAGGGGGGTTGGCGCCAGCACGGCGTGGGGGGGGGTGGGGTGGTTT
>NZ_JBGLYV010000051.1:0-48787 GCF_047304225.1 Pseudomonas sp. Pseusp3
TCGCCAAGGCCGTCGGCGTCGCCCAAGGCGTGCGCCCGCGGGTGCTGGATGCCACGGCGGGGCTGGGCAAGGACGCGTTCGTGCTGGCCAGCCTCGGTTGCGAGATGAGCCTGATCGAGCGTCAGCCGCTGATTGGCGCCTTGCTGGAGGATGGCCTGGCCCGTGGTGCGGAAGATTTCGACGTGGCGCCGATCGTGGCGCGCATGCGCTTGCTCAAGGGCAATTCGATCGAGGTGATGCGCAACTGGGAGGGTGAACCACCGCAGGTGATCTACCTTGATCCGATGTTCCCGCACCGTGAGAAAACCGCGCTGGTGAAGAAGGAAATGCGTCTGTTCCGGCCGCTGGTCGGCGATGACCCGGATGCACCGGCATTGCTCGAAGCCGCGTTGGCCCTGGCCAGCCACCGGGTGGTGGTCAAGCGTCCGCGCAAGGCGCCGTGCATCGACGGGCCGAAGCCGAGCCATGCGCTGGATGGCAAGTCCAGTCGGTATGACATTTATCCGAAGAAGGCATTAAAGCCCTAAGACCGCAGCGCCTGCTTCGCGAGCAAGCCCGCTCCCACAAGGGGTCTTGTGATCACCATAGATCCAATGTGGAAGCGGGCTTGCTCGCGAAAGCGTCAGTACAATCACTGCAACTTCATCTGCCTCAGTCAGGCCGATAAGCCCGCATAAACAACCCCACCACTTCCCGTACATGGCTCTCCGCCGCCTCGCCAACCGGTGGCTCGCCGCAGCCATACAGCAAGCGGAAATTCCCGGCGCCCTTGAGCAGGCAGAAGAAGTGCTCGGCGGCGTTGTGCGGCTTGTCGATGCGCAGCACACCACTTTCATCGATCTTGCTCAGCAAGCGTTCCATGCCTTGCAGCATGCGCTGCGGCCCGGCCTCGAAGAATATTTGCGCGAGTTTCGGGTCCTGGCTGCCCAGGGTCATCATCAACCGGTGCAGGTTCACCGATTCATCACTGTTGATCAGTTGATGAAAACCGCGCGCGATATTCAGCAGCACGGTTTCCACTGCCACGCCTTCCGGCAATTCGAAGAACAGCGGGGGCAACTGCTCCTCGCACTTGGCCATCACGGCGGCGGAGAACAGTGTCTCCTTGTCGTTGAAGTGGCTATAGACCGTCAGCTTCGACACTCCGGCCTCGGCTGCGACAGCATCCATGCTGGTATTGGCATACCCCTTACTCAGAAACAGCACTTTCGCTGCATCGAGAATTGCCTGGCGCTTGACCAAGTCCTTGGGTCTGCCTGGGCCATTGGGTGCTGAAAGATTGTTTGGCATATTCGTTTTTATTACTGGACTGGTGAGTTTGCTATTAATAACATACTGCTCAGTATAATTATTCAAAGCACCATTAGCGAAAGGTCCTTCACCATGTTCCGCTATGCCTTGCCCCTCGCGTTGCCAGTCACCCTGGCTTTTTTATTGTCTGCGTGTGGTCACGAAGAGGCACCGCAAGTCAGCGTGCGCCCGGCCATGGTGGTCCAGCCAGAGCCCTCGGGGCAGTCCATGGAAAGCTATCCTGGTGAAGTTCGCGCGCGTTACGAGCCGGATCTGGCGTTCCGTATCGGCGGCAAAGTCAGCCGACGACTGGTCGAGGAAGGGCAGCGGGTCAAGGCCGATCAACCCTTGGCGGAGCTCGACCCCCAGGACGTGCGTCTGCAGCTGGAGGCCACCCGGGCCCAGGTTGCCGCCGCTGAAGCGAATCTGAACCTGGTGCGCTCCGAGCGTGATCGCTACAAGACCCTGATGGAGCGTCAACTGGTCAGTCGCTCGCAGTACGACAACGCCGAAAACCTCTACCGCTCCGGTGAAGCCCGCCTCAAGCAAATCAAAGCCGAATTCAACGTTTCCAATAACCAAGCCAGCTACGCCGTGTTGCGTGCGCCGCAGGACGGTGTCGTGGCCAAGCGTCTGGTGGAAGTCGGGCAAGTCGTGGCCGCCGGGCAAACCGTGTTCACCCTGGCCACCGATGGTGAGCGTGAAGTGTCGATCAGCCTGCCGGAGCAGAATTTCGGCCGTTTCAAGGTCGGTGAGCCGGTGTCGGTGGAGCTCTGGACTCAACCCGATCAGCGCTTCGAAGGGCGTATCCGTGAACTGTCGCCGGCGGCTGACCCCAAGTCGCGCACCTTTGCGGCGCGCATCGCGTTCAACGCCGGCAAGGTTCCTGTCGAGCTTGGCCAGAGTGCCCGAGTGTTCGTGCAGGCTGCCGACGCGATCCCTCTGTCCGTTCCGCTCTCAGCGCTGACGGCCGAAAACGGCGTGACCTATGTCTGGGTCGTCAGCGCCAACAACACCTTGAAGAAGACTCCGGTGCGCGTTGGTGCCTTCGGCGAGAAAAGCGTACCGGTGCTTGAAGGGCTCAACGCCAGCGACTGGGTGGTGGCTGCTGGTGTTCATGTGCTTCTCGAAGGGCAGCAGGTACGCCCGGTGGATCGTTCGAACCGCGTGGTCAATCTGGCAAACAAGGAGTAAGCCCCGATGCGCTTCAACGTTTCCGAATGGGCGCTGCGTAATCGCCAGATCGTCCTGTTCCTGATGCTGTTGCTGGCCATTGTCGGCGCACTTTCCTACACCAAGCTCGGCCAGAGCGAAGACCCGCCGTTCACCTTCAAGGCCATGGTGATTCGCACCAACTGGCCGGGAGCGACCGCTCAGGAAGTCTCGCGCCAGGTCACCGAACGCATCGAAAAGAAACTGATGGAAACCGGCGAGTACGAGCGCATCGTGTCGTTCTCCCGACCAGGCGAATCCCAGGTGACCTTCATCGCCCGCGACTCCATGCACTCGGTGGAGATCCCGGAGCTCTGGTATCAGGTACGCAAGAAGATCAGTGATATCCGTCATACCCTGCCGCCGGGAATTCAGGGGCCGTTCTTCAACGATGAATTCGGCACCACGTTCGGCAATATCTACGCCCTGACCGGCGAGGGTTTCGACTACGCGGTGCTCAAGGATTACGCGGACCGCATCCAGATCCAGCTGCAACGGGTCAAGGATGTGGGCAAGGTCGAGCTGCTGGGATTGCAGGACGAGAAAATCTGGATCGAGCTCTCCAACGTCAAGCTCGCCACGCTCGGTTTGCCGCTGGCTGCCGTCCAGCAAGCCCTTGAAGAACAGAACGCGGTGTCCACGGCAGGCTTCTTCGAAACCAGCAGCGAACGATTGCAGCTACGGGTGACAGGGAATTTTCAGACGGTCGACGAGATCAAGAACTTCCCGATCCGCGTCGCTGATCGTACCTTCCGCATTTCCGATGTGGCCGACGTGCGGCGTGGTTTCAATGACCCACCGGCGCCGCGCATGCGCTTCATGGCGCAGGACGCCATCGGCCTGGCGGTGGCGATGAAGGACGGCGGTGACATCCTGGTGCTGGGCAAGGCTCTGGAAATCGAATTCGCCCGCATTCAGAAAAACCTCCCGGCCGGCATGCAGCTGCGCAAGGTCTCCGACCAACCGGCTGCGGTAAAAACCGGTGTTGGCGAGTTTGTGCAAGTGCTGGTCGAGGCGCTGGCCATTGTGTTGCTGGTGAGCTTCTTCTCCCTCGGCGTGCGTACCGGCATGGTGGTGGCCCTGGCGATTCCGCTGGTGTTGGCGATGACCTTCGCCTGCATGTATTACCTGGGCATCGGCCTGCACAAGATCTCCCTCGGCGCGCTGGTACTGGCGTTGGGCTTGCTGGTGGACGACGCGATCATCGCCGTGGAAATGATGGCGATCAAAATGGAGCAGGGCTTCGACCGGGTCAAAGCGGCGAGTTATGCCTGGACCAGTACTGCGTTCCCGATGCTCACCGGTACGCTGATCACCGCGGCCGGCTTCCTGCCGATTGCCACGGCGCAATCGGGCACTGGCGAATACACCCGTTCGATCTTCGAGGTGGTCACCATCGCGCTGCTGGCGTCGTGGGTCGCCGCCGTGGTCTTCGTGCCGTACCTCGGGGAAAAACTCCTGCCGGACCTGGCGAAAATTCATGCAGCCAAGCACGGTGCCGGCCAGCCCGATCCGTATGGCACGCCGTTTTATCAGCGCGTCCGGCGGCTGGTGGAGTGGTGTGTGCGCTGGCGTAAAACCGTGATCGTGGCGACCGTGCTGTTGTTCATCGCCTCCATCGTGCTGTTCCGTTTTGTACCGCAGCAATTCTTCCCGGCATCGGGTCGTCTGGAGTTGATGGTCGATCTGAAACTGGCCGAAGGCGCTTCGCTGAGCAACACCGCGGACGAGGTCAAACGCCTCGAAGCGCTGCTCAAGGACAAGGCGGGGATCGACAATTACGTGGCCTACGTCGGCACCGGTTCGCCGCGTTTTTACCTGCCGCTGGATCAGCAACTACCGGCGGCGAGCTTCGCCCAGTTTGTCGTCCTGGCGAAAACCATCGAGGAACGCGAAGCCCTGCGCACCTGGTTGATCGCAACGCTCAATGAGCAATTCCCGGCCTTGCGTTCGCGGGTCACGCGTCTGGAAAACGGTCCGCCGGTTGGCTACCCGGTACAGTTCCGCGTGACCGGGGAGCACATCGAAGAGGTGCGGGCGCTGGCGCGTAAAGTCGCGGCCAAGGTTCGCGAGAACCCGCATGTGGTCAACGTCCACCTGGATTGGGAAGAGCCGAGCAAGGTGGTGTACCTGAACATCGATCAGGACCGCGCGCGGGCGCTGGGCGTGAGCACGGCGAACCTGTCGAGGTTCCTGCAAAGCTCCCTGACCGGTTCCAGCGTGAGCCAGTACCGTGAAGACAACGAGTTGATCGAGATCCTGTTGCGCGGCACCGTGCATGAGCGCACCGAGTTGTCATTGCTGCCGAGCCTGGCGGTGCCGACCGATAACGGTCGCAGCGTCGCGCTGTCGCAGATCGCGACCCTGGAGTACGGTTTCGAAGAAGGCATCATCTGGCACCGCAACCGTCTGCCCAATGTGACGGTTCGTGCCGACATCTATGGCAAGGAGCAACCTGCGACGCTGGTGCAGCAGATCATGCCGACCCTCGATCCGATCCGCGCCGAACTGCCCGATGGCTACTTGCTGGATGTCGGCGGCACGGTGGAAGACTCCGCGCGCGGACAGAATTCGGTGAAGGCTGGCGTGCCTCTGTTCATCGTGGTGGTGCTGACCTTGCTGATGCTGCAACTGCGAAGTTTCTCGCGCACGGCGATGGTGTTTCTGACGGCGCCGCTGGGGTTGATCGGGGTGACGCTGTTCCTGTTGGTATTCCGTCAGCCGTTCGGTTTCGTGGCCATGCTGGGGACCATCGCCTTGTCCGGGATGATCATGCGCAACTCGGTGATTCTGGTGGATCAGATCGAGCAGGATATCGCGGCGGGGCTCAAGCCTTGGCAGGCGATCATCGAGGCGACGGTGCGGCGGTTCCGGCCGATTGTGTTGACGGCGCTCGCGGCGGTGTTGGCGATGATTCCGCTCTCGCGCAGTGTGTTCTTTGGGCCGATGGCGGTGGCGATCATGGGGGGGTTGATTGTTGCCACGGCGTTGACGCTTTTGTTTTTGCCCGCGTTGTATGCGGCGTGGTTTCGGGTCAGGAAGGAGTCCGTTTGACCGGGGGGGATTCATTTTTTGGGTAATGGCGGCTGGCGGTTTCGCCTTTACGGCGACTCATTTTTTTTACAAGCGCCTAAAAAAAGTAAGCAAAAAAGCGCTCGCCCCGAACGTCCGGCCCCTCGCCAAGGCTCGGGGTTCCTTCGCTCCGGTATTCATCCGGGGGCATTGCCCTCCGGTCGGCTTCGCGCGACCTACATGCAATGAGTTCGACTGCGTCGAACGGCGCTGCGCGCCCATCCCCGGATGAACACCTCCACTCAGCCTCCCGAGGGGGCGGGTGGATCAAGATCAAGAGCGGCAGGCGAGCTAACGCTCGGCCTGTTGAGTGGTGAGGAGCAGAGCGGGTGTTCGCCGATCTGCTTTTGCTCTGCTCTTCTGTGGGAGCGGGCTTGCTCGCGAAGGCTGCTTATCAGTCAAAAGTGTTTATCGCCCAGTAAAACATTCAGACCATTCCCACAAGATTTTCAGGTTGCCCGTCGGAAGGACGATCTCTAGCCTTCGCCCGTCGCTGCCAATTCAGCGGCCGGGACTGCAAGCCCGCCAATTGTTTGTTGGGTGCCAGCTTTGGGAGCTTCGCAATGATTAAAGACAGTCCAGATTCCTTCGCCTCAAAATCCGAAAAACCAATGAGAACCTCCTGCCGCCCCTGCCCAATTTTCACCATCCGCCCAGGCGTCGACTCCGAAACCCTGCTGGTCCATGCCTATGAAACTCTCGCCTCGGCGAATGTGATGGCAACCGAATTGTCATCCATCCTGACCGGCCCCACCTGCAATCTGGCACTCGGCATTCAGCAGATGATCGTATTGGCGCAGCTATCGGTGAATCGCGTGCTGGATAAACTCGACTCACCTCAATAGCACAACGAAAAAGCCCGCTGAACCTGTGACGGTCAGCGGGCTTTCTGGTGTTGCCGTCAGCTAAGAATCACAACGTACCAAACACCTTCTTCGCCAAACTGGTCGCCGCAGCCGCCGGGTTCTGGCGGATGGTTTCTTCCTGTTTGCCGATCATCTCGAACAAGCCGTTCAACGCTTGCTCGGTGACGTAGTTTTCGACGTTGGCGTTTTTCGCATCCACTACGCCCATGGTCGCCGCTTGCCCGGCGAACGAGTTGTACTGCTGGGCCAGGCCAACCTTGTCGGTGGCTTGCTTGACGATGGGCAGGAACTTGGCGCGGATCTGTTCGCGGCTGGTCTTGTTCAGGTATTGGGTGGCCGAGTCGTTGCCGCCGCTGAGGATGCCCTTGGCGTCTTCCACGGTCATTTTCTTCACGGCATCGACGAGGATTGGCTGGGCCTGGGTGACGGCGGTTTCCGCCGCTTTGTTCATGCTGGCTTCCAGCTCATCGACCTGATCACCCATGCCGAACTGTTTCATCTTGCTCGCGACTTTGCCCAGTTTGCCCGGCAGTTCGATTTTCACGTCCGGGTTGTTGCTGAAGCCGCCCGGGGTGCCGAGTTGTTTTACAGCCAGTTGCGCACCCTGGGTCAGGGCGTCCTTGAGGCCGCCGGTGGCGTCTTTCTGCGACAGGTCGCTGAGGGACAGTGCGAGTGCGCTTGCGGAAATCATCAAGCCTGCGCACAGGCCGGCAAAGCGAAGGGTAGGGCGGAGCATGGCAGCTTCCTTGTTAAAAAATGAATTAGCGAGCGGCGTCGACGCGGATTTTCAGTGGCTGCGGATCGCTGCCATCAAGCTGTACAGCGTGGTGTTCGGTGGTGATGAACAGCAACTTGCCGTCAACTTCGATGCGCGCGCTCACCGAGTAGCGATGACCCGGTTTGACCTGGGCCGGATCGTAACTCAGATGGAATGGCAGAGGCACCTGTCCTGTGATCTGGCCCTTCTGTTCGTCAAGGACCAAGGCTGGCGCGTCGGCCACCGATACATCCTGCAAGCTGACACTCAGCGTGGCAGTGGGTGGCAGCGCAATGCGTTGCAAGTAAAAAACATCTCCATCGAGTGATATTTCAGGCGCGGGCGAAGGCGTTTGGCAGGCTGTCAGCAAGGCAAGCGAGGCGAGCAGAGTCAATTTTTTCAAAAGTATTTCCGTGTAGAAAGCGCCAGTAGAGTACTGGCGCCTGTGCGATGACGTAAGCGGCGTTTACGCTAAGCGTCGATCTGTACGTTGAATTCAGCCACCGAAAACCGGGGGCTGAACAATTTCAGGCATTAGTATCAATTTCGCCGGTTTAAGACCCAGCGACAGTCGGTGCTGACGATGGCTCTCGAATGAGCCGGTCAGTGCGTAAAGTTGGCCTGGCTTGATCATGGACGGGTCATATTTCACGTAGATGGGGGTGATTTGCGCGGTCAGGCCTACACCCTCACTAATAGTGATCTCAGCCTGGTCATCAGTAGTCATTTCAATCAACTTAACAAACAGCTTTGAGTCAGCAGGGTAACCAATTCGGGGCATCCAGAACTTTTCCACAGCGATGTAGCCCACAGGGCTCAAGTGAATGTCCGTATCGTGATCGCCTCCCGCCCACCAGAAATTCTGCTCCAGATCCAGGAGCAGTGCGGTCCCTTGATGGGAGATTTTTACATTGATGGAGAAGTGGCTTCCGATTTTGTTCAACTCAGAATCGACCATAACCGGGAAGCTGATCGGACGCGTCGATGGAAGTTGGTTGCTCCCCCACCGGCTGTGAAGTCTGGGCGCATCTATGTTGGTAATGTCTTGTACTCGAATGCTTATTTCGCAGGCCTCCGGTAGTTCAAAGTCTGGAGGAAAGTGCAGGTAGGTATTGATTGTATGTTGGGGCATGATGATTTCCTTATCAATGGACTCGTCGGAAATGACGAGCGCTGAGCTTATCTCCCGAGTATTCGAGCGTTATGTAGGAGGCGTTCGCTAGACGAAAGCGAATTGATGACGGGAAGGGTCGGCAAGCGTCCTTGCTTCTGACATTTTAATGGGTCATGCCCGCTCGACAAGGTCGGCCGCATCTTCACTACGATGCAACGCCACCTGCCGGATCGACAGTCGAATCTCCGCCGGCAACACCCGCTTGGCCGCGCCTTCGGCCAGTTCGCCGAGCAGTTCGTGATAGCCCAGCTTGCCGGCCTCGTCGCGCTTGAGCACCTCGAGGTCGAGCAGGGTCTGGATGAAGTGGCGGAACAGGCTCTTGTCGAAGAATTCCGGGGCGTTCAGGCCATGCAGGATCGACAGGCGCTGGGCCATGACCGTGCACAGGTCTTCCAGCTCTTCGGCGCTGATGCTGTTCTGGCCGCTGTTGAGCAGCAGGGACACGGTCATGTAGAAGCGCTGCAGGGTCTGGGCGATGCTTTTCGACAGCAGCGTCAGCAGCACGAAATGCCGTGAGCTTGGCGCCGGGCGCAGGTACACGGCGTTCTCGAAACGCAGCAGGCCTTGTTCGACGAACGCTTCCAGCCACTGGCCGATCACCGCATCCAGTTCGTCGAGCGTCCAGCGGATGAACAGCTCCGCTTGCAGGTACGGATACAACGCGCGGGTGTAGCGCAGGATCTGTTCGCGGTTCATGCGCGAGGCGCTCTGGAAGAAGCTCGCCAGCAACGCCGGCAGCGCGAAGATGTGCAGCACGTTGTTGCGGTAGTAGGTCATCAGGACCGCGTTCTGCTCGTCCAGATACAGAATCTTGCCAAGGGCGTCGCTCTGCTCGGACAGCAGGTCCATGTCCTTCACGTGCTTGATCAACGCTCGGCCATCACCGTCCGGCAGGGTGGTGTGCGGCGAGTACGGAACCTTGCGCAACAGCGCCAGATACAAGTCGAGGACCCGCGCCATGGCGCGATCGTCCAGTGCCAGACGGCTGGTGGACAGCAGCGCCAGCGCCACCAGGTTGACCGGGTTGATCGCTGCTGCCTCGTTCAGATGCTGCGCGACTTTCTCGCCGAGACGGTTGGTGGTTTCGTTGAGCCAGGCAGGTCTGAATTGCGGGCCGAGTTCCTGTTTGCGCCAGTCGGGCTGTTCGCTGTCGAGGAATTCCGCCAGTTTGATCGGCTCGCCGAAGTTCACCGCCACCTGGCCGAAGCGCTGCTTGAGGGCGCCGATGACTTTGAAGATGTCGAAGATCGACTCTTTCTTCTTGCTCGCGCCGCGCAGTTCGCCGAGGTAGGTGCGGCCTTCCAGCACGCGCTCGTAACCGATGTACACCGGCACGAAGACGATGGGCATGCGCGACGAACGCAGGAAGCTGCGCAGGGTGATCGCCAGCATTCCGGTCTTCGGTTGCAGCATGCGCCCGGTGCGCGAACGGCCGCCTTCGACGAAGTACTCCACCGGGAAACCTTTGGTGAATAGCGTGTGCAGGTATTCGTTGAACACCGAGGTGTACAGCGGGTTGCCCTTGAACGTGCGACGCATGAAAAACGCACCGCCGCGACGCAGCAGGCCGCCAATCCCCGGCATGTTGAGGTTGATCCCGGCGGCGATGTGCGGCGGGGTCAGGCCATTGCGGAACAGCAGGTAGGACAGCAGCAGGTAGTCGATGTGGCTGCGGTGGCAGGGCACGTAGATCACTTCGTAACCCGGGGCGACCTTCTGCACGCCTTCGATGTTGTTGACCTTGATGCCGTCGTAGATCTTGTTCCAGAACCAGCTCAGCACCACTTCCATGAAGCGGATCGCGGTGTAGGTGTAGTCCGAGGCGATTTCGTTGCCGTAGCGCAAGGCCTGGGCCTTGGCTTTTTCCGGGGAGATGTTTTCGCGCTCGGCTTCGTCGAGGATCGCTTGCTTGACCAGCGGCTGGTTGACCAGGCCCTTGACCAGGTTGCGCCGGTGGGAAATGTCCGGGCCGATGACGGCAGCTTTGAGGTTGCGAAAGTGTACCCGCAGGATGCGTTGGGCCATGCGCACGGTGCGTTCGTGGCCCTTGTCGTGCTCGATCAGTTCGCGCAGGTGGATCGGCGCGGAGAACTGCACGCGGGTCTTGCGTCCCAGCACAATGATGCTCAGCAGGCGACGCAGGCGCCCGGTGACCGCCCAGCTATCGGCGAACAGGAGTTTCCAGGGGCTGTTTTCGCTGTCCGGCGACTGGCCCCAGAACACGCTGACCGGAATGATCTGCGCATCTTCGGCGGCATTCTGGCTCAGGGCGCTGACCAGGCGGGTCAACGTCGGCGGCGCGCCGCGTTTGTCCTGGCGGCCGAGCCAGTCCGGGTCCGGCGTCAGGTAGAAGAACGCGGCAGGTTCCAGCAGGTTGCCCACCGATACCGGCAGCACCGGGCGCGGCAGACCGGCCTTGCTGCACTCGGTGTCGACCACGGCGAGGTCGGTCAGCGAAGGGTTTTGCAGGACGTAGAACACCGGACGACTGCGGTCGAGGTTAAGGGTGAACGACGACTGGTTGATCGTCTCCGAGCGAACCCAGAGGTACAACAGTCGGCGCAGGGTGCCAAACACAAGACGGCGGAACGGGGAACGGGTCATACGGCTTCTGCGTGAGTGAATAAAACCAAGCGTTTGCTCGGGCGGACGATAGTGTGCCGGATTCACTGAAAATCGGCAAAAAAGCGGCAATCAAAGTGCTATTGAGAGATTAAATGTCTGACATATACTCGGCGCACTGTCGCCGTTGCCCTCATGGGACCGGTATGCGCAGGCTGACGTTCCCGAGGCTTTCCTGCGAAAAGCCCGATCAATAATAAAAAGGGAGTATGAACAAATGGCAACACGCGAAACCGGCAACGTGAAGTGGTTCAACGACGCCAAGGGCTACGGCTTCATTCAGCGCGAAGACGGGGTGGACGTGTTCGTGCATTACCGCACGATTCGTGGCGAAGGCCATCGTTCGCTGACTGAAGGCCAGCAGGTCGAGTACGCGGTGGTGCAAGGGGAGAAGGGCTTGCAGGCTGAGGATGTGGTGGGGCTGTAAACCCACTCCTCAGTTCACCCAAAAACCACTGTAGGAGCGAGCTTGCTCGCGAAGAACTCAAGGACGCCGCGCTTTCCCGGAGTTGGCGCGTTATCGTTGACAACCATCGCGAGCAAGCTCGCTCCTACAGGGGGCGGTGTTCAGGCTTCAGGCCGTCTTCCAGGTGATTTCTTCTTCACCGTCGGCGCTGATGCGAATCCAGCGATCAGCCGTCTCTTCACCTTCCTCCTCGACCCAGCTACCCGGTGCGCAGCGCACTTCGACGTTGAGCGCGGCAAAGGCTGCACGGGCGCAGGCGATGTCGTCGTCCCATGGGGTCTGGTCGCTTTCCAGGTACAGGCTGTTCCACTTGCCGACCGCTTTTGGCAGCCAGGTCACTGGCACGTTGCCGGCCTTGCACTTGTAGGTCTGGCCCTTCTGGACCCAATCCGTGCAGGGGCCCAATGCCGCACCGAGCCAGGTGGAAATGGCCTTGTGGTCGACGTCGGCGTCTTTCAGGTAAATCTCGATATCGGGCTGGCGCATGGATGTCCTCACTGCGGGTCTGAAAAATCCATTCGCGGATTTAGCCGGTCTTGAGCCGTTGCCCAAGACCAAAAATTAAAGTTGCTCTCTGATGACTACTGCAGAACGAAATAATCGTAGCGCATCGACACGGTGACCTCGAACGGCTCAGCCTGCTCGATCACAGCTGCACGGCGCTCGGCACTGGCGCGCCAGCCGTGAGGCGTCATGGCCAGCAGATTCGCCCGGTCCTGACCGCTTGCCAGCGTCAGTTTGTATTCCAGGGTTTCGCTGTGCTCAAGCACCATGCCTTCGGGCACCAGGGCCAGATGCTTGTCGTCGGTGTATTCGCGAACTTCGTCGTACAGCCGTTCACGCAGTTCCATCAGGTGGCCGCTGGTCGGCCCGACTTTCATCAGGCCGCCGCCGACGCTGAGCAGGCGTTTGGCCTCTTCCCAATCCAGCGGGCTGAAGACGCTCGCCAGGAATTGGCAGCTGCCGGAAGCCAACGGCACCCGCGCCATGCTGGCGATCAACCAGGTGAGCTTCGGGTTGCGTTTGCAGGCGCGCTTGACCGCTTCGCGGGAAATGTCCAGCGCGTAGCCGTCAGCATCCGGCAAGGCCTCGGCGATCTGCGCGGTGTAGTAACCCTCGCCACAACCGATATCGACCCAACGTTGCGGCGCATAACCTGCCGCCAGCTCCGCCAGGCGCCTGGCCACCGGGGCATAGTGCCCGGCGTTGAGGAAGTCGCGGCGGGCTTCGACCATCGCCTGGTTATCCCCAGGGTCGCGGCTGTTCTTGTGTTGCACCGGCAACAGGTTCAAGTAACCCTGGCGCGCACGGTCGAAGCGATGCCCGGCGGGGCAGACCACGCCGTTGTCCACCGCGTTCAGCGGTTCACTGCAGATCGGACACGCCAGCATCAGGCGAGCAACTTGATCAGGGTCTGGTAGTAGATCTCGGTCAACACGTCGAGATCGGCCGCCAGCACACGTTCGTTGACCTGGTGGATGGTCGCGTTGACCGGGCCCAGTTCAACAACCTGGGTGCCCATGGTTGCGATGAAGCGGCCGTCGGAGGTGCCACCGCTGGTGGACGCCTTGGTTTCACGACCGGTGATGTCCTTGATGCTCGACGACACCGCGTCCAGCAGTGCGCCCGGTTCGGTGAGGAACGGCAGGCCGGACAGGGCCCAGTCGATGTGCCAGTCCAGGTCATGCTTGTCGAGGATGTCGGCCACGCGCTTTTGCAGGCCTTCAACGGTGGACTCGGTGGAGAAGCGGAAGTTGAACACCGCCACCAGGTCGCCCGGGATCACGTTGGTCGCCCCGGTGCCGGAGTTGACGTTGGAGATCTGGAAACTGGTCGGCGGGAAGAAGTCGTTACCGTGGTCCCAGTGCTCGGCAGCCAGTTCGGCCAGGGCCGGGGCCGCGAGGTGGATCGGGTTCTTCGCTAGGTGCGGGTAGGCCACGTGGCCTTGCACGCCGCGCACGGTCAGCTTGGCGCCGAGGGAGCCGCGACGGCCGTTCTTGACCACGTCACCCACCAGGGTGGTGCTCGACGGTTCGCCGACGATGCACCAGTCCAGGCGTTCCTTGCGCGCGGCGAGGCGTTCGACCACTGCCTTGGTGCCGTGATGCGCCGGGCCTTCTTCGTCGCTGGTGATCAGGAACGCGACTTTGCCCTTGTGATTTGGGTAGTCGGCGACAAAACGCTCGGAGGCGACGGTCATGGCGGCGAGGCTGCCTTTCATGTCGGCGGCGCCACGGCCGCAGAGCATGCCGTGTTCGTCGATCAGCGCGTTGAACGGTTCGATCTGCCAGGCCGACACCGGGCCGGTCGGAACCACGTCGGTGTGGCCGGCGAAGCACAGCACCGGACCGTCGTCCTGGCCGTGGGTGGCCCAGAAGTTATCCACATCTTCGATGCGCATCGGTTCCAGAGTGAAACCGGCATCGCCCAGGCGTTGCATCATCTGCTTCTGGCAATCGGCGTCGATCGGCGTCACGGACGGACGGCGGATCAGGTCGATGGCGAGTTGAAGGGTCGGCGAAAGGTCGGCGTGGGCCGTCATGGAAAACTCCGGAAATCATGAATGTGGGCGCGGACTAACTGTGGGAGCGGGCTTGCTCGCGAATGCGGTGTGTCAGCAAACATAAATGTTGATTGTTACAACGCATTCGCGAGCAAGCCCGCTCCCACAGGAGATTGACCGTCAATAAGACCGTACATCACGCCAAGCCCCGCAAAATGGCGGTTATCTTAAAGCAAAACGGCGACCATTGGCCGCCGTTTAGTGCATCCGCAGAGATTTAGACGACAGGTGCCGTTTCAGGTTCGGCGATCGGTTTCGGCAGCGACGACAGGAACGCCATGATCAGTGCCGCGACGTACGGCAGCGACTGTACCAGCAACATGGTGACCCAGAAGCGCATGTCGTTGCTCGGCAGGCCCTGCACCAGGAAGATCCCCAGCGCCGCGCCCCACAACAGCAGCATGATGAACATCTCTTCCCGAGCTTCCGAAATCGCTACCCAGAAACCGTGGTTATCGGCGTTTTTCGGCGTGCGGAAGAACGGAATGCTGCTGGTGAAGAAACCGTACAGCACCGCTTTGGCGATGGTATGGGACAACGCCAGACCGGCCAGTGCCGCGCAGAAGGCATCCTTCAGGTTGACCCCGACCGCACGACGGTAGAGGAAGATGATTTTGGCGACCTTGAACACAAACAGTGCCAACGGCGGGATCGCGAAAATCAGCAGCGGTGGATCGACCCGGTGCGGCACGATGATCATGGCCGCCGACCACAACAGTGCGCCGACGGTGAAGAAGATGTTCATGCCGTCCGCCACCCACGGCAACCAGCCCGCGAGGAAGTGATAACGCTGGCCACGGGTCAGCTCGGTGTCCTTGCCGCGCAGCAGGGCGGCGGTATGGCGCTTGATGATCTGAATCGCTCCGTAGGCCCAGCGGAAACGCTGTTTCTTGAAGTCGATAAAGGTATCGGGCATCAGGCCCTTGCCGTAGCTGGAGTGGTAATACGCCGCCGACAGGCCTTTCTCGAATACCCGCAGTCCCAGTTCGGCGTCTTCACAGATGCACCAGTCGGCCCAGCCCAGTTCCTCGAGCACCGAGCGGCGGGTCATGGTCATGGTGCCGTGCTGGATGATCGCGTCGCGGTCGTTGCGGGTGACCATGCCGATATGGAAGAAGCCTTTGTATTCTGCGTAGCAGAGCTTCTTGAAGGTGCTTTCGTTCTGGTCGCGGTAATCCTGCGGCGACTGCACCACGGCGATTTTCGGGTCGGCGAAGTGCGGCACCATGTGCTTGAGCCAGTTGCGGTCGACGCAGTAGTCCGAGTCGATCACGGCAATGACTTCGGCATCCTTGGCGGTGTGCGGAATCAGGTAGTTCAGCGCGCCGCCCTTGAAGCCGGCCAGCGGTGCCACGTGGAAGAACTTGAAACGCGGGCCGAGGGTTGCGCAGTAGTCACGCACCGGTTCCCACACCGCCGGGTCCTTGGTGTTGTTGTCGATGATCAGGACTTCGAAGTCCGGATAGTCGAGGTTGGCCAGGGCGTTGAGGGTCTGTTTGACCATCTCCGGCGGCTCGTTGTAGCAGGGAACGTGAATCGACACTTTCGGGCGATAGCTGGAATCGCCCACCACCGGCAGGAATTCACGACGACGCTTGTGCACCCACACGGCTTCAGCCAGTTCGTGGGCTTCGGTCAGCAGCACGATAAACACCCCGAGCGCACCGAGGGCGAGCAAGAAGCCCACCGTCAAGCTGAACCAGGTGCTGTATTGCTGGCTGTAGTCGTAACCGATCCACACCAGCACCGAACCGCACAGGAACGCGATGAAGGTCAGGAAGGTACGGCCACGCTGACGCAGGGCCGAGCCGTCGATCATCAGCAGGGTCAGCGACAACAGCGCCAATACCACCGAACCAATGGCCAATACGCGCCACTGCGGAATCGCCACTACCGGGCCTTCGAAGTTGAACTTCTGCTGGCGTGCGGCGTTGAACACACCCCAGTAGGCGCCGACGGAACCTTCGTCACTGGCTTTCCACGGCTGGTCGAACGCTTCGATCACGAAGTAGTTGAAGCCCTGGCGGTTGAGCTTGTTGACCAGGGTTCGCAGGTAAATCGCCTGGTCCGCCGGTGAGGCATCGGCGCCACCGCGCATGCGGCCGTTGCTCGGCCAGCCCACTTCGGACAGCAGCAGCGGCTTTTTCGGGAACATCTTTTTCAGATCGCGGGCGCGGTCGAGGACGAACTGTCCGGCCTTGTCCATCGGGATGAATTCCCAGTAAGGCAGGATGTGCGCGGCGATCAGGTCGACGTGTTTGGCCAGTTCCGGGTGTTCTTCCCAGACGTGCCACTGCTCGGACGTCGTCACTGGCACTTTCACGGCGGCGCGCACGCGATCCAGCATGACGCTGAGTTCCTTGGCGGTAATTTCCTTGCGGAAGATCGCTTCGTTGCCGACCACCACACGAACCACGCTGCGTGAGGAGTTGGCGATTTCGATGGCACGGGTAATTTCCCGTTCGTTGCGTTCCTGGTCCGGGCTGATCCAGATCCCCAGGGTCACCCGCAAGCCGAATTCTTCCGCCAGTTTCGGGATGTCTTGCAGGGTGCCATCGACCGAGTAGATGCGGATGTTGTCCGTCAGCTTGCTCATGATTTCCAGGTCGCGACGCATCTCATCGTCGGTCGGATACTGTTCCTTCTGTGGGAATTGTCCTTGCTGGAACGGTGAGTAGGAGAAACCGGAGATCTGCTCCGGCCAGTTGGGGGCGGTGACCGGGCGATTGATCAGCGCCCAGAAGCCGGTAAACAAGGCTGCGATGGCGAGCACCACGACCAGGTTGAGTCCAAATTTACGCGATGACATGGTTATTTCGGGTTCCAAAGGCTGTGGAACGAGGGGACGGTCGGCGGCCGTAAAGGGGCGCGCATCCTACACCGGCAGTTCACTGAACGTATATCGGACAGGGAAATGCCTGACGTTGGGCAGTTAACTTTCACATAAGTTCTTACACTTGTAGCTTGAAGCTTAAAACTTAGTGCTGCGAAGCCCTATACTGCGCGCCGGTTTTTGGGGTAATGGTCATGAGTACAGAAGATCCGCGGTTTGCAGGCATCGCCCGTTTGTATGGCATCGAAGGCCTTGAGCGCCTGCGTGCGGCCCATGTGGCGATCGTTGGCGTCGGTGGTGTCGGTTCCTGGGCGGCGGAAGCCATGGCGCGCTGTGGCGTGGGCGAGATTTCGCTGTTCGACCTGGACGACGTCTGCGTCAGCAACGCCAACCGTCAACTGCATGCGCTGGACAGCACGGTGGGCAAGCCCAAGGTCGAGGTGATGGCCGAGCGTCTGCGTGGGATCAACCCGGACTGTACGGTGCACGCGGTGCCTGACTTCGTTACCCGCGACACCATGGCCGAGTACATCACGCCGAACATCGACTGCGTGATCGACTGCATCGATAGCGTCAACGCCAAGGCTGCGCTGATCGCCTGGTGCAAACGTCGCAAGATCCAGATCATCACCACTGGCGGCGCGGGCGGGCAGATCGACCCGACGTTGATCCAGGTCTGCGACCTGAACCGCACGTTCAACGACCCGCTGGCGTCGAAAGTGCGCTCCACGCTACGCCGTGATTACGGCTTCTCCCGCACCGTGACCCGCCACTACAGCGTGCCGTGCGTGTTTTCCACCGAGCAACTGCGCTACCCGAAACCGGACGGCAGCATTTGCCTGCAGAAGAGTTTTGTCGGCGATGGCGTGAAACTCGACTGCGCGGGCGGGTTTGGCGCAGTGATGATGGTGACGGCGACCTTCGGCATGGTCGCGGCAACCAAGGCGGTGGACAAGATCGTGGCCGGCGTGCGGCGGCCAGCGGATCGGGTCAAGCCTCAGGTTTGAGTGTTGCTGTTGATGGCCCCTTCGCGAGCAAGCCCGCTCCCACATTGGATTTCGGTCGTACACAAAAACTGTATTCACTGAAGATCAAATGTGGGAGCGGGCTTGCTCGCGAAGGCGATCAACCTGCCAGCTCATTCATCCGCTGAAGCACCGCATTCAAGCCATTGCTGCGGGATTCGGACAACTGGCGCCCCAACCCCAACTGATTGAACCAGTCCGCCAGATCCACCTGCTGCAACTCAGCCGCCGACAGCCCGTTGACCCGCGCCAGCAGCAACGCCACCAACCCGCGAATCAGGCGTGCATCGCTGTTGGCGCTGAATTGCCAATGGCCATCACGCAATTCGCCCACCAGCCACACCTGGCTTTCACAGCCGTGCACCCGGTTGGCGTCGCACATCTGCGCGTCACTCAACGCTGGCAGACGCTCGCCCCATTGCATCAGCAGGCGTGCGCGTTGTTCCCAGCCGGCGGCTTTCTGAAAGGTGTCGAGTGCCGTCACGGCATCGGCAGGCAGGTTCATCGCAGCAACTCCAGTGCCTGATCCAGGGCTTCAAAGAACCGCTCAATGTCTTCGGAATCGTTGTACAGCGCTAACGACACCCGAATCGCCCCGGCCAGTTCGAAGCGTTTGAGCAGCGGCATCGCGCAGTGATGGCCGGCGCGCACCGCGATCCCTTGTTCGGTCAGCAAATGCGCGAGATCGGAGTTATGCACACCCTCGACGGTAAAACTGGCCAGTGCCACTTGCGGCCTGGCCAACAGGCGAATGCCATTGCGCGCCTCAAGGCCCTTGAGCAGGCAGGCATGCAGCGCCGCTTCATGGGCGGACACGGCGTCCTGATCGAGCCCGGCGAGGTAATCCAGGGTCGCTCCGAGGCCGATCACACTGGCGATCGGTGGCGTCCCGGCCTCGAAACCCAGCGGTGCCGGGCGAAAACGAGCGTCGTGATAATTGGCATCCAGCACCATTTCGCCGCCGAACTGCCAGGGGCGCAGCTGTTGCAGCGCTGTATGACGCCCGAACAGCACGCCCAGGCCATCGGGGCCGTAGAGCTTGTGGCTGGAGAACACATAAAAATCGCAGCCCAGCGCTTGTACGTCGTGGCGGCCATGGACCACGCCCTGGGCGCCGTCGATCACGGTCAGTGCGTTGTGCGCCTTGGCCAGCGCCAGCAATTGCGGCAGCGGCTGCCACGCGCCAATCACGTTGGACAGTTGACTGACCGCCAACAGCCGTGTGCGCGAGCCGATCAGGCCAGCAGCGGCTTCAAGGTCGATCACACCGTCGACATCCAGCGGCAGGATCACCAGTTTCAGGTCGCGGCGGTGCGCCAGTTGCTGCCAGGGCAAGAGGTTGGCGTGATGCTCCAGGGCGCTGACGACAATCTCGTCGCCCGGATTGAAAAGATGTTCCAGGCCGTAGGCCAGGAGATTCAGCGCGGACGTCGCACCGTGGGTAAAGATGATCTGACCGCAATCGCCCGTATTGAGCCATTGCGCGACTTTGCGGCGGCTGTCCTCGAAGGCCTGGGTGGCGTGAGCGCCGGGCAAGTGCTGCGCCCGATGCACGTTGGCCGCGCCGTTGGCGTAGTAATGCGCCAGGGCATCCAGCAGGGCTTGGGGTTTTTGCGTGGTGGCGGCGTTGTCCAGATAGGTCTGGCCTTGCCGTTGCAGGGCGGCGATGGCCGGAAAATCGGCACGCCAGGGAGAGAGAATCATCATGTTGTTCGCCTGTACGCCTGACCCCTGTAGGAGCGAGCTTGCTCGCGATGGACGCCTGGACGACACGGGCTGTCTGATGCCGCGCGTTATCGTTGACGTCCATCGCGAGCAAGCTCGCTCCTACAGAGGTGCGGGTGGTCGTGTGGCTTAGTTGTGAGCGTGCAGCGCTTCGTTCAGTTCGATGGCCGATTTGTGGGTTTTGCATTCCACGGCGCCGGTCTCCGAATTGCGACGGAACAGCAGGTCTGGCTGGCCGGCCAGTTCACGGGCCTTGACCACTTTGACCAGCTGATTGTTTTCGTCCAGCAGCGCCACTTTGGTGCCGGCGGTCACGTACAGGCCCGACTCGACGGTGTTGCGGTCGCCCAACGGGATACCGATACCGGCGTTGGCGCCGATCAGGCAGCCTTCGCCGACCTTGATCACGATGTTGCCGCCACCCGACAGGGTGCCCATGGTCGAGCAGCCGCCGCCCAGGTCCGAACCCTTGCCGACGAATACGCCGGCGGATACGCGGCCTTCGATCATGCCAGGGCCTTCGGTGCCAGCGTTGAAGTTGATGAAACCTTCGTGCATCACGGTGGTGCCTTCACCCACGTAAGCGCCCAGGCGCAGACGCGCGGCGTCAGCGATACGCACGCCGGCCGGAACCACGTAGTCGGTCATTTTCGGGAACTTGTCCACCGAGAACACTTCCAGCAGCTCGCCGCGCAGGCGGGCTTCGAGTTGCAGCTCGGCCAGTTCGCTCAGGTCGACGGCGCCCTGGCTGGTCCAGGCCACGTTTGGCAGCAGCGGGAAGATCCCGGCCAGGTTCAGGCCGTGCGGCTTGACCAGGCGATGGCTCAGCAGGTGCAGCTTGAGGTAGGCCTCCGGGGTGGACGACAACTGGGCGTCTTCAGCCAGCAAGGTGGCAACCAGCGGCTTGTGGCTTTCGGCCAGACGGGTCAGCAGCTTGCCTTGTACCGCGTCGATGCCTTTCACGGCTTCAGCCAGTTGCGCGGCCTGCGCGGTGGTGAAGGTGATGGCCTGGTTGCCTTCGCTGTAACCGAGGATCGGCGCAATGGCAGCGACCAGTTCGGCGGACGGGTTGAGCAGCGGCTGGGCGTAGAACACTTCCAGCCACGCGCCTTGACGGTTTTGAGTGCCGACACCAAAGGCCAGGCTGAACAGGGTCGTAGACATGTTGATACCTCTAGCAAATTGAAACGGGCTGCTTACTTGAGCGCGGCCGCGTAGATATCTGGCTTGAAGCCAATCAGGGTTCGTTCACCGAGATCAAGCACCGGGCGCTTGATCATCGAGGGTTGTGCGAGCATCAGTTCGATGGCTTTCGTCTGGTCGAGATCGGCTTTGCGTTCGTCGTCGAGCTTGCGAAAGGTCGTGCCTGCACGGTTCAACACCACTTCCCAGCCGTGCTCGTTGCACCATTGGGTCAGGTGTTCACGGTCGATACCGACCGCTTTGTAATCATGAAAGTCATAACTGACAGCGTGTTCATCGAGCCAGGTGCGCGCCTTTTTCATGGTGTCGCAGGCTTTGATGCCGAAAAGGTGCAACGTTTTGCTTGAAACGGTCAAGGAATTGCCCCCTTTGCAGGTGCCGTAAATAAAAGGTGACGGATTATGCCATGGCCGGACGGTTTCGCGGCGGCTGTGGTCGGGTTTGTATTTGTGTCATGCCATTAAACCTTTGTAGGAGCGAGCTCGCTCGCGATGGTCGTTAACGATATCGCTAAGTACCTGTCACCCCGCGTTGCTCTCGGGTTCATCGCGAGCAAGCTCGCTCCTACAGGGATTGTGGTGTTTCTGGATGTTCAGGCGTGCGACATTGGTGCAAGGGTCAGCAGACAGTCTAAGCGTCTAATATGGCACTTCAATGCTGTCGACTGTCCGGGAACCACGCTTTATGCAAACCGCTTACACCGTCCTGATTCTGTTGATGCTGGTCGGCGTTTCGCGCCTGATTGGACGGGTGATTCCGCTGCCATTGCCTTTGGTGCAAATTGCCGCGGGGGCCTTGCTTGCCTGGCCAACGCTCGGGCTGCATGTGGCGCTGGACCCCGAACTGTTCCTGTTCCTGTTCCTGCCGCCGCTGTTGTTCTCCGACGGCTGGCGCATGCCCAAGCGCGAATTCTGGCGTCTGCGCGGACCGATCCTGACCCTGGCGGTGGGGCTGGTGCTGTTTACCGTGGTCGGCGCCGGGTATTTCATTCACTGGCTGCTGCCCGGTGTGCCGTTGCCGGTGGCGTTTGCCCTGGCGGCCGTGCTGTCGCCGACAGATGCGGTGGCGGTGTCGGCCATCTCCCGCAACAGACTGCCCACACCCTTGATGCACATCTTGCAGGGTGAGGCGCTGATGAACGATGCCTCGGGCCTGGTGACGTTCAAGTTTGCGCTGGTGGCAGCGGTGACCGGTGTGTTCTCGCTGGCCAATGCCAGCCTGACATTCATGCTGGTCGCCGTCGGTGGTCTGGCCGTCGGGGTGGCCTTGAGCTGGCTGGTCGGCCGCCTGCGGGCGTGGATGATCGCGCGCGGCTGGGATGATCCGGCGACGCACGTGGTGTTCATGTTGCTGCTGCCGTTTGCGGCCTACGTGCTGGCCGAGCGCATGGAAGTGTCGGGCATCCTGTCGGCGGTGGCGGCGGGGATGATGCAGAGCTGGCTCGATCTGCTGCCGCGCCAGACCAACACCCGCTTGCTCAATCGCAGCGTCTGGTCATTGCTGGAGTTTGCCTTTAATGGCTTGATTTTTCTGCTGTTGGGCCTGCAGTTGCCGGATATCATCAAGGCTGTGGCCAGTCACGAACCTTCGTTGTGGCCGACACTGCTCTATCGCTGCTTCGACGTTCTGGCGATTTTTCTGGTGCTGCTGGTGTTGCGGTTTGTCTGGGTACAAAGCATCTGGCGTCTGTCCATTTTTGTGCGGCGCTGGCGCGGCAAGGATGAAATAACACGGGTGCCGAGCGCGCGTTCATGCTGGCTGCTGACTGTCGCAGGCGTGCGTGGCGCCGTGACCTTGGCCGGTGTGATGTCGGTACCGATGCTCATGGGGGGCAGCGCCTTTCCCGAACGCGACCTGCTGATATTCATTGCCGCCGGGGTGATTTTGTTGTCGTTGATTGCCGCGTGCATTGCCTTGCCGTTGCTGCTGCGTGGTATCGAGAAAAGCCCGGACGACAAACGCCGCAATGAAGTGCGCGACGCCTGGCGCAAGACCGCCGAAGCGGCCATTCATGCGCTCGAGGCAGAAGAGGCCAACCCACAGGACGCCGCCCAATCCGCGCTGGCCGCCGAACTCAAGGCGCGGATCATGTCGGAGTACAGGCATCAGCTGGAGGTGTTCAACGATTCTGCTGAAGCCCAGGCCCTGGCCTTTCAGATGGACTTGCTGGAGCGGCGTTTGCGCTTGAAGGCGCTGCGGGCGCAGCGCCTGGAGTTGTATAGCCTCAGTCGTCAGCACCAGATAGGTGATGACGTGTTGCGTGAAGTGCTGGGTGAGCTTGATTTGAGTGAGGCCAAGCTGGGCCAGGTGAAGTAAACCTGGCCGTCACCGGACGGGGGGTTATTTGCGGCGCTGGATGAAATCGCGAATCCGCTCGGCGGCTTCAACGCACTCCGCCAACGGCGCAACCAATGCCATCCGCACACGCCCGGCCCCCGGATTGACGCCATCGACATCACGCGAGAGGTAAGAGCCCGGCACCACGGTCACATGCTCCTGTTCGAACAGATCGCGGCAGAACGCTGCGTCGTCACCGGCCACATTCGGCCACAGGTAGAAGCTGCCATCCGGACGCTGCACGTCCAGCACCGGGCTGAGGATCTCCAGTACTGCATCGAACTTCTCTCGGTACAACGCACGGTTGGCGCGCACATGCACTTCGTCGTTCCACGCGGCAACACTGGCCAGTTGCGTCTGAACCGGCATCGCGCAGCCGTGGTAGGTGCGATAGAGCAGGAAGCCCTTGAGGATGTCGGCGTCACCGGCGACAAAACCCGAACGCAGGCCTGGCAGGTTCGAACGCTTGGACAGGCTGTGGAACACCACGCAGCGCTTGAAGTCCTTGCGGCCCAGCTCCGCGCAGGCGCTGAGCAGGCCTGGTGGCGGGGTTTGCTCGTCGAAGTAGAGTTCGCTGTAGCACTCATCGGCGGCGATCACGAAGTCGTACTCGTCGGCCAGTGCGATCAGCTTTTTCAGGGTTTCCACCGGAATCAATGCGCCGGTCGGGTTGCCTGGCGAGCAAAGGAACAGGATCTGGCAGCGTTTCCAGATGTCCGGCGACACGGCGTCGAAATCCGGGTTGAAACCGTTTTCGTCCAGGCACGGCAGATAGTGCGGCTTGGCGCCGGCGAGGAACGCCGCGCCTTCGTAGATCTGGTAGAACGGGTTCGGGCTGACCACCAGAGCGTCATCGCCACGGTTGACCACGGTCTGGGTAAAGGCGAACAGCGCTTCGCGGGTGCCGTTGACCGGCAGCACGTTGCGCGCCGGGTCGATCCAGCCTTTGGGGACATCGAAGCGCCGCTCGCACCATGCCGCGATGGCTTCACGCAGGGCCGGAATGCCGAGGGTGGTCGGGTACACCGCCATCTGATCCAGGTTGCTGGCCAGGGCTTCGGCGACGAAGCTTGGCGAACGGTGTTTCGGCTCGCCGATGGACAGGGCGATAGGGCGTTTGTCCGGATTGGGCGTGACACTGCCGAGCAGGGCGCGGAGTTTCTCGAACGGGTAGGGCTGCAGCTGGGTCAGAGCGTTGTTCATCGATAAATCTCGTTCGGTGTTGGAGCGGCGCTGGTCCCTGTAGGAGCGAGCTTGCTCGCGATGGTCGTCAACGATAACGCGTTCTTGCCAGGATAACGCGGTGTATTTGAGTTCATCGCGGGCAGGCTCGCCCCTACATAAGGGCGGGCCGTTGTTGATTCAGATGCTGATGCGCGACAGTTTGATATCCGGTTCCTGGTTGACGCTCAGTTGTTCGACGATCGCATCCTGCAGGCGGCTACACAGCAGCGGGTCGGACAACGGCAGATTGTTGGCGTCGGTGATGAAGAACACGTCTTCCACGCGCTCGCCGAGGGTGGCGATCTTGGCATTTTGCAGTGACAGATCGAACTCCAGGAAAATCGTCCCAATCCGCGCCAGCAGGCCCGGGCGGTCAGGCGCCGTGAGTTCCAGCACCGTCACCTGGCGCTGGGCGTCGTTGTGGATCGTCACTTGTGGCGCAAAGGCGAAATGCTTGAGCTGACGGGGCACCCGGCGCTGGATGATGGTCGGGTAGTCGTCCGGGTTGCGCAGGGCTTCGGTCAGGCCGTCGCGGATTTGCTTGATCCGTGCCGGGTTATCGCCAATCGAGTCGCCGTCGGTGTCGAGCACGATATAGGTGTCGAGGGTGAACTGGCTGCTGGAGGTGATGACCCGGGCGTCGTGAATGTTCAGGTTGAGCTGGTCCATCGCAGCCACGGTCACGGCAAAGAAGTCGTGCTGGTCGGGGGCGTAGATGAAGATCTGTGTTCCGCCTTCGAACTCGCGCTGGGTGGTTTCCTTGATCAGTACCAGTGGCCCGCCGTCGGCCGGTTGCTGGAGGATCGCGTCGCTGTGCCAGGCCACATCGCCGGCGGTGTGACGCAGGAAATAGTCGTCACCCAATTGCGCCCACAGTTGCTCGACATCGTCCGGGTCGGTGCCGCCGCGCACCAGGATATCCAGGGCCGCGCTTTGGGTCTGGCGGATCTGCTCTTCGCGATCCACCGGGTTCTCCAGGCCACGACGCAGCGCGCGCTTGGTCTCGGTGTAGAGCTGGCGCAGCAGGCTGGCGCGCCAGGAGTTCCACAGCGTCGGGTTGGTGGCGTTGATGTCGGCGACGGTCAGCACATACAGGTAGTCGAGGCGGGTTTCGTCGCCGACGATCTGTGCGAAATCGTGGATCACCTGCGGGTCGGACAGGTCCTTGCGCTGGGCAGTTGTCGACATCACAAGGTGGTTTTGCACCAGCCACACGATCAGGCGGCTGTCCCATGTGGGCAGTTGATGGCGCTGGCAAAAGGCCTCGGCATCCACGGCGCCGATGTCCGAGTGATCGCCATGCCGGCCCTTGCCGATGTCGTGGTACAGGCCGGCCATGTAAATCAGCTCTGGCTTGGGCAGCTTGCCCATGAGCTTGCTGGCCAGCGGGAATTTTTCCGACACCTTGGTGTACTGCAACTTACGCAGGTGCTTGATCAGGTTCAGGGTGTGGGCATCGACCGTATAGATGTGGAACAGGTCATGTTGCATTTGTCCGACGATAAAGCCGAATTCGGGCAGGTAACGCCCAAGGATGCCGTAACGGTTCATCCGCCGCAGATTGCGGTGGATGCCGATCTTGCACTTGAACAGCTCGATGAACAGGCTGGTGTTGCGAATATCGTTGCGGAAGTCGTCGTCGATCAGGTGGCGGTTTTCCCGCAGCAGACGAATGGTGTCGGCGCGCACGCCCTTGATTTCCGGCTGCTGGGCCATCAGCACGAATATTTCGAGCATGGCGAACGGCGTGCGGCGGAAGACGTTGTCGTTGCGTGCTTCGATGTAGCCGTCATGCAACTGGAAGCGCGAGTTGATCGGTTGTGGTGGCGCTTCGTCTTCCGGTGCGAGGATGACTTCCTCGAAGTGCTGGATGATCAGGTCGCTGAGCTGGGCGATGCTCATCACCACCCGGTAATACTGCTGCATGAAGTTTTCGACGGCTTGCTTGGCGTCGTCGCCCTTGAAGCCCAGCAGCCCGGCAATGGTGCGCTGGTGATCGAACAGCAGGCGGTCTTCGGCACGACCGGCGAGCATGTGCAGGGCATAACGAACCTTCCACAGGAACTCCTGGGAAGAGGCGAGCAGGGCGTTTTCACTCTCGACCAGGAATCCTTCACCAGCCAGTGCCCGCAGGTTCAGGGTGCCGTACTCGCGACGGGCCACCCAGAGAATCGTCTGGATATCCCGCAAGCCGCCGGGAGAGCCTTTGACGTTGGGTTCCAGGTTGTATTCGGTGTCGTTGTACTTGTGGTGGCGGGCCTTTTGTTCGGCACGCTTGGCCAGGAAGAAGTCCTTGCTCGGCCACATGTGCGCGGTGCTGGTGACGTCCAGCATGCGCTGGCGCAAATGCTCGGGGCCGGCGATGGTGCGGCTTTCCATCAGGTTGGTGACGACCGTCAGGTCGGCGCGGGCCTCGACGGCGCACTCGTCGACCGAGCGAACGCTCTGGCCGACCTCCAGGCCGATGTCCCACAACAGCGTCAGAAAACGCTCTATGGAATCGCGGAAAACTTCGTGGTCGGCGCTGTCCAGCAGGATCAGCAAGTCGATATCGGAATAAGGGTGCAATTCGCCGCGGCCGTAGCCACCGACCGCGACCAGTGCAATGCCGGCTTCGGAACTCAAGCTGAACTGGTTCCACGCCTTTTGCAGGATGTTATCGACAAACCAGGCGCGATCCTCAATCAGCCGGCGAATGTCCCGGCCGCTGCGAAAACGCTCGTCGAGCACCTCGCGGGCCTGGCGGATCGCCTTCTTGAAGGCCGCGATCGGGCTTGCCTTCAGGGCCAGTTCAGCTTGGAACTGGCCGCGATCGAAGAGTTCGGGATCCACCTGCGGCATCGATTGGCTTTCCTTTCTATAGGCGATGTACGGTAACGGGATCAGGCCGAAACGCGAGGGATGGTGTCATCGCTGCGCAGGGTGAAGATCTCGTAACCGGTTTCGGTCACCAGCAGGGTGTGTTCCCACTGTGCCGAGAGCTTGCGGTCCTTGGTGATCGCGGTCCAGCCGTCGCCCAGTACCTTGGTGTCGGCCTTGCCCTGGTTGATCATCGGCTCGATGGTGAAGGTCATGCCGGCCTTGAGTTCCATGCCGGTGCCAGCGCGGCCGTAGTGCAGGATCTGCGGCTCTTCGTGGAACACCTTGCCGATGCCGTGACCGCAGAATTCGCGAACCACCGAGAAACCGTTCTTTTCAGCGTGCTTCTGGATGATTTCGCCGATGTCGCCCAGGCGGCAGCCAGGCTTGACGATTTCAATCGCCTTGTACATGCATTCCTGGGTCACCTGGGACAGGCGCTCGGCCCAGACCGGCACGTTGCCGACATGGAACATGCGGCTGGTATCGCCGTGGTAGCCGTCCTTGATGACGGTGACGTCGATGTTCAGGGTGTCGCCATCCTTCAACGGCTTGTCGTTCGGGATGCCGTGGCAGACCACATGGTTGATCGACGTGCAGATCGACTTTGGATAGCCCTTGTAGTTGAGCGGGGCAGGGATGGCTTTCTGCTCATTGACGATATAGTCGTGACAGATCTGGTTCAGTTGATCGGTGGTAACGCCCGGCTTGACATATTCGGCAATCATTTCCAGCACATCGGCGGCCAGTTTGCCGGCGATACGCATCTTGGCGATATCCTCGGGGGTTTTGAGGGTGACGGTCATACAGGCTCTCTCTGCGCTCGATGGCGCTTTCCAAACGAAAAGGGCATTGCGCGATCGATCTTCGCAGCCCTGAAAAATGCGATTCTACCAGACGATCAGCGCAAATCTGCGCCTGTGTGCATCGCTTCTCTTTATAGAATGGTGCATTCTTGGCGGATTCCAAGGGGTGGAGCAAAGTGCCCGCCAGGATTTCAGAATCCGGGTTCCGTTTTGCCCTGCCTTGTGGTATAAAATGCGCCGCTTTCCGGGGATGTCCCGAAAAGCCTAAATCCACACACGTGTCGACACGATGACCTGGGTGCCTTCAGCTGATGCTGCTGGTTGGTCATTGGGATACGTGGAGGCCAAACCCGACTTATTAAGGAACTATCATGTCCCAAGTCAACATGCGCGATATGCTGAAGGCCGGTGTGCACTTCGGTCACCAGACCCGTTACTGGAACCCGAAAATGGGCAAGTACATTTTCGGCGCGCGTAACAAGATCCACATCATCAACCTTGAAAAAACCCTGCCAATGTTCAACGAAGCTCTGACTTTCGTAGAGCGTCTGGCCCAGGGCAAAAACAAGATTCTGTTCGTCGGCACCAAGCGTTCCGCTGGCAAGATCGTTGCTGAAGAAGCAGCACGTTGCGGTTCGCCGTACGTCGATCACCGCTGGTTGGGCGGCATGCTGACCAACTTCAAAACCATCCGTGCTTCCATCAAGCGTCTGCGTGACCTTGAAGTTCAAGCCGAAGACGGTACTTTCGCCAAGCTGACCAAGAAAGAAGCGCTGATGCGCACTCGTGACCTGGAAAAGCTGGATCGTTCCCTGGGTGGTATCAAGGACATGGGCGGTCTGCCAGACGCTCTGTTCGTTATCGACGTTGATCACGAGCGCATCGCGATCACCGAAGCCAACAAGCTGGGCATCCCGGTTATCGGCGTAGTCGATACCAACAGCAGCCCGGAAGGCGTTGACTACATCATCCCAGGCAACGATGACGCAATCCGCGCTATCCAGCTGTACATGGGTTCGATGGCTGACGCTGTAATCCGCGGTCGCAACAACGTTGCCGGCGGCACCGAAGTATTCGTTGACGAAGCTCCGGTAGCAGCAGCTGAGTAATTGACGCCTTGGCGTTGACTCAGTAAGCAAAAAGGGGGCTTGGCCCCCTTTTTGCCACCTCGAAAACCATTTGTCGGCGCCCACTGCTCTATCTGTAACGTGCGGCAGCTAACAAGGGTGGTTCGGGAAGAATTGATCGCCCGTTCGATCGGGTGGAATGGTTGAAAACCTATCCAAGAGGATTTTGAAATGGCAGAGATTACTGCAGCGTTGGTCAAAGAACTGCGCGAGCGTACCGGCGAAGGCATGATGGACTGCAAAAAGGCCTTGACCAAGGCTGGCGGCGACATCGAGAAAGCCATTGATGACATGCGTGCTTCGGGCGCCATCAAGGCTGCCAAGAAAGCCGGCAACGTTGCCGCTGAAGGCGCAATCGCCATCAAGGCCGACGACAAGTCCGCCGTACTGCTGGAAGTGAACTCGCAGACCGACTTCCTGGCCCTGCAAGACGACTTCAAAAACTTCGTAGCTGAAAGCGTTGAGCAAGCCTTCGCCGAGAAGCTGACTGACGCAGCTCCGCTGATCGCTTCTCGTGAATCGGCTCGTGAAGCCCTGGTGGCCAAAGTTGGCGAAAACGTCAACATCCGTCGCCTGGTTCGCGTTGAAGGTGACGTCGTTGGTACCTACCTGCACGGTAACAAGATCGGCGTTGCTGTTGTCCTGAAGGGCGGCGACGTCCAACTGGCCAAAGAAATCGCCATGCACGTAGCAGCCAGCAACCCTGAGTTCCTGCTGCCATCGCAGGTTTCTGCCGAAGCCATCGAGCGCGAGAAAGCTGTATTCCTGCAGCTGAACGAAGACAAGATGAAAGGCAAGCCTGCTGAAATCGTCGAGAAGATGATTGCCGGCCGTATCACCAAGTTCCTGGCTGAAGCCAGCCTGGTTGAGCAAGCTTTCGTGATGAACCCGGAACTCACCGTGGGTGCCCTGGCCAAGAAAGCCGGCGCTGAAATCGTTTCCTTCACCTACTTCAAAGTCGGCGAAGGCATCGAGAAGCCAGTGGACAACTTCGCAGAAGAAGTTGCTGCCCAGCTGGCTGCCGCCAAGCAATAAGACGGTTTTTAACTGTCGCCCAGAAGAGGCTGCCCGCTCACGCGCGCAGCCTCTTTTCAGATGGGGCACCAATTTTTAATTGGTTTCCTTTTGGAACTGGCTTACAAAGCCATGTTCCGATGGCGCTGAAGCAGCGCCAAGCTAGATTGAACAGCCAGCTGTAAACAGCTCGCAAAGAATTTTTAAAATACGCCGCAGGAGAGATTCGCAATGGCTCAGCAGGGCAGTGGTTATCAGGCTCGCTATAAACGCATTCTACTCAAGCTTAGCGGCGAGGCCCTGATGGGCTCGGAGGAGTTCGGGATCGACCCGAAAGTTCTGGATCGCATGGCATTGGAAGTTGGCCAGCTGGTCGGCATCGGTGTTCAGGTCGGTCTGGTTATCGGTGGTGGCAACCTGTTCCGCGGTGAAGCGCTGAGCAAGGCTGGCATGGACCGGGTCACGGGCGACCACATGGGCATGCTGGCCACTGTGATGAATGCCCTGGCCATGCGCGACGCCCTTGAGCGCGCCAACATCTCGGCCATCGTGATGTCCGCTATTTCCATGGTTGGCGTGACCGATCACTATGATCGCCGCAAGGCCATGCGCCACTTGAACTCCAAGGACGTGGTGATTTTCGCGGCCGGTACCGGCAACCCGTTCTTTACGACGGATTCGGCTGCCTGCCTGCGTGCAATCGAAATCGATGCCGATGTCGTGCTCAAGGCGACCAAGGTCGATGGCGTCTACACCGCTGACCCATTCAAAGACCCGCATGCCGAGAAGTTCGATCATCTGACCTACGATGAAGTGCTGGATCGCAAGCTGGGTGTGATGGATCTGACGGCCATTTGCCTGTGCCGCGACCATAAAATGCCGCTACGCGTATTTAACATGAACAAGCCCGGCGCCCTGCTGAACATCGTGCATGGCGGCGCTGAAGGAACCCTGATCGAGGAAGGCGAACAATGATCAACGAAATCAAGAAAGACGCTAAAGAGCGCATGCAGAAGTCTGTGGAGTCCCTGTCGCACAACTTCGGCCGCATTCGTACCGGCCAGGCGCACCCGAGCATCCTGGAAGGCGTGATGGTGCCGTACTACGGCGCTGACACCCCGATCAAGCAAGTGGCCAACATCACCGTCAAGGACGCCCGTACCCTGCAAGTCGTTGCCTTCGAGCGCAACATGCTCGGCGCAGTCGACAAGGCTATCGGCAGTGCGGGTCTGAACTTGAACCCGACCAACCTCGGCGAGCTGCTGTTGATCAGCATGCCGGCCCTGACCGAAGAAACCCGCCGTGGTTTCACCAAGCAGGCCCGTGACGTGGCAGAAGACGCTCGTGTTGCCGTGCGCAACATCCGTCGCGATGCCAACAGCTCGTTGAAAGATCTGGTCAAGGAAAAAGAGATCAGTGAAGACGAAGAGCGTCGCGCCACTGGCGAGATCGACGATCTGACCAAGAAGTTCGTGGCTGAAATCGACGCGAAGCTGGCAGAGAAAGAAAAAGACCTGATGGCCGTATAAGGGTCGCGTTTTCATGGAAAAGACTAAGCAGACTGCACCGTCCGCGGTGCCGCGCCATGTCGCGATCATCATGGATGGTAACAATCGCTGGGCGAAAAAGCGCTTTATGCCGGGTGTCGCCGGGCATAAAGCGGGTGTGGATGCGGTACGTGCGGTCATTGAAGTCTGCGCCGAGGCCAAGGTCGAAGTGCTGACCCTGTTCGCCTTTTCCAGCGAGAACTGGCAGCGTCCGGCCGATGAGGTCAGCGCCTTGATGGATCTGTTCTTCAAGGCGCTACGTCGTGAGGCCAAGCGCCTCAACGACAACAACATCAGCCTGCGCATCATTGGTGACCGCTCGCGCTTTCATCCCGAGCTGCAGGCTGCCATGCGCGAAGCTGAAGCCATGACCGTTGGCGCCAATCGTTTTATCCTGCAGATCGCCGCCAATTACGGCGGTCAGTGGGATATCGCACAAGCTGCGCAACGACTGGCGCGAGAGGTTCAGGCCGGACACTTGCGTCCGGAAGACATCACGCCTGATCTGCTGCAGACCTGCCTGGTCACGGGTGACCTGCCGCTGCCGGACCTGTGTATCCGTACCGGTGGCGAGCACCGCATCAGCAACTTCCTGCTCTGGCAGCTGGCCTATGCCGAGTTGTATTTCTCCGACCTGTTCTGGCCGGACTTCAAACACGATGCCATGCGCAATGCGCTGGCTGATTTCGCTTCCCGCCAGCGCCGCTTCGGTAAAACGAGCGAGCAGGTCGAGGCTGGAGCCCGGGTTTAATGCTTAAACAACGAATCATCACCGCGCTGATCCTGCTGCCGATTGCCCTGTGCGGGTTTTTCCTGCTTGAAGGTTCCGGTTTTGCACTGTTCATCGGGCTGGTCGTAACCCTTGGTGCCTGGGAATGGGCTCGACTGGCGGGTTTCGCCGGTCAAGCGTTCCGCGTTGGCTATGCCGCCGTGGTCGCTTTGATGCTGTTCCTCATGTACATCCTGCCCGGCCTCGCGCCTTGGGTGTTGGGTGCTTCGGTATTGTGGTGGGCGGTGGCGACGTATCTGGTGCTGACCTATCCGCGTTCGAGCGAGCATTGGTCCAACGCGGCGACCAGGCTGGTGATCGGCCTGTTGATTCTCCTGCCGGCGTGGCAAGGTCTGGTGCAGATCAAGCAATACCCGCTGGGTAACTTGCTGATCCTGGCGGTGATGGTGTTGGTCTGGGGTGCCGATATTGGTGCCTACTTCTCCGGTCGTGCTTTCGGCAAGCGCAAGCTCGCACCGCAGGTCAGTCCGGGCAAAAGCTGGGAAGGCGTGTACGGTGGGCTGGCGCTGAGTCTGGTCATTACCACATTCGTTGGCCTGGTGCGCGACTGGACGGTGGCCGAACTGTTCAAAGGGCTGATCGGTGCCGCGCTGATCGTGTTCATTTCGGTGGTGGGCGATCTCACTGAAAGCATGTTCAAGCGCCAGTCCGGGATCAAGGACAGCAGCAGCCTGCTTCCGGGTCACGGTGGCGTGCTGGATCGTATCGACAGCCTGACGGCAGCGATTCCGGTGTTCGCCGTACTGTTGTGGATGGCGGCACCATGAGCCGCCCGCAACAGATTACCGTTCTGGGTGCGACCGGCTCGATTGGCTTGAGTACGCTCGACGTCATCGCTCGCCATCCTGATCGTTATCAGGTCTTTGCATTGAGTGGCTTCACTCGCTTGAGTGAGTTGCTGGCGCTCTGCGTGCGCCATGTCCCGCGGTTCGCTGTCGTGCCTGAGGTCGCTGCTGCCCGCACCTTGCAGGATGATTTGCGCGCGGCGGGTCTTTCGACCCGTGTTCTGGTGGGTGAGGAGGGTTTGTGTCAGGTCGCTTCCGATCCGGAAGTCGATACGGTCATGGCGGCCATCGTCGGTGCAGCGGGGTTGCGCCCGACACTGGCGGCAGTCGAGGCTGGCAAAAAGATCCTCCTGGCCAACAAGGAAGCGTTGGTCATGTCCGGCGCACTGTTCATGCAGGCGGTGCGCAAAAGTGGGTCGGTGTTGCTGCCGATCGATAGCGAGCACAACGCGATTTTCCAGTGCATGCCGCTCGATTATGCCCGTGGCCTTGAGGCGGTCGGTGTGCGTCGGATCTTGCTCACGGCTTCCGGAGGTCCGTTCCGGCAGACGCCAATGGCTGAACTGGCGCATGTTTCACCTGATCAGGCGTGCGCGCATCCGAACTGGTCCATGGGGCGAAAAATCTCCGTTGACTCGGCCAGCATGATGAACAAGGGGCTTGAGTTGATCGAAGCCTGCTGGCTGTTCGATGCCAGGCCGGCGCAGGTCGAGGTGGTGATTCACCCGCAAAGTGTGATCCATTCGTTGGTCGACTATGTCGATGGTTCTGTCCTCGCGCAGCTGGGTAATCCGGACATGCGCACGCCCATCGCCAATGCCCTGGCCTGGCCGGAGCGGATCGACTCGGGTGTGGCGCCTCTGGATCTGTTTGCCATTGCACGGCTGGACTTCGAGGCGCCCGATGAAGAGCGTTTCCCTTGCCTGCGCCTGGCCCGTCAGGCGGCCGAGGCGGGTAACAGCGCACCGGCGATGCTTAATGCGGCGAATGAAGTGGCAGTGGCGGCATTTCTCGACGAGCGGGTTCGATATCCGGAAATCGCGAGTATCATCGAGGAAGTACTGAATCTTGAGCCCGTAGTGGCAGTGGACGATCTCGATGCAGTGTTCACGGCAGACGCAAAGGCGCGATTGCTGGCCGGACAATGGTTGAGCCGGCACGGGCGGTAAATGCTGCGGATAGTTGACCCAGGCAGCAGCGGACAGGTTTGCGGAGAAAGTAGATGAGCGCGCTCTATATGATTGTCGGCACCCTGGTCGCACTGGGTGTGCTGGTTACCTTCCACGAGTTCGGCCATTTTTGGGTCGCACGTCGCTGTGGGGTCAAGGTACTGCGCTTCTCCGTTGGCTTCGGCATGCCGTTGCTGCGCTGGCACGACAGGCAAGGCACCGAATTTGTCGTTGCTGCCATCCCGTTGGGTGGCTACGTGAAAATGCTCGACGAGCGCGAAGGTGAAGTGCCGCTCGATAAGCTTGATCAAGCCTTCAATCGCAAATCCGTTCGTCAGCGCATTGCCATCGTAGCGGCGGGGCCGATTGCCAACTTCCTGCTGGCACTGTTTTTTTTCTGGGGATTGGCAATGCTCGGCAGCGAGCAGGTGCGTCCGGTCATCGGGGCTGTGGAGTCTGGCAGTATTGCGGCCAAGGCGGGTTTGAACCCGGGTGAGGAGATCGTGGCCATTGATGGCGAAGCGACTTCCGGCTGGGCGGAGGTGAATCTGCAACTGGTTCGTCGTCTGGGCGAAAGCGGCTCGTTGCAGGTAATGGTTCGCGAACAAGGCTCCACGACCGATTCTCCTCGAGAACTTGCGCTGGACAAATGGCTCAAAGGGGCTAACGAGCCTGACCCTATCCGTTCGTTGGGGATTCGCCCGTGGCGTCCGGCGTTGCCGCCTGTGCTGGCCGAAATCGATCCAAAGGGGCCAGCTCAGGCTGCCGGCCTGAAGACCGGCGACCGGTTACTGGCGCTCGATGGTCATACGCTGGATGACTGGCAGCAGGTCGTCGATACCGTGCGTATGCATCCTGATACCAAAATCATGCTGCGGGTCGAGCGTGACGGTGCTCAAATCGACGTCCCGGTGACGCTGGCCGCTCGCGGCGAGAGCAAGTCACCCAGCGGTTACCTGGGGGCAGGGGTGAAGGCTGTCGATTGGCCACCGGAAATGATCCGCGAGGTCAGTTATGGGCCATTGGCAGCGATTGGCGAGGGTGCCCGACGCACCTGGACCATGAGCGTGCTGACCCTCGATTCACTGAAGAAAATGTTGTTCGGTGAGCTCTCGGTAAAAAACTTGAGTGGACCGATAACCATTGCTAAAGTGGCGGGCGCTTCGGCCCAGTCGGGTGTTGCTGATTTCCTGAATTTCCTTGCTTATCTGAGTATTAGCCTGGGGGTTCTGAATTTGCTGCCCATTCCTGTGCTGGATGGGGGGCATTTGTTGTTTTATCTGATCGAGTGGGCGCGTGGTCGCCCCTTGTCGGATCGGGTGCAAGGTTGGGGGATACAGATCGGTATCAGTTTGGTGATCGGAGTGATGTTGCTTGCTCTGGTCAATGATCTGGGTCGTCTGTAACGTCGCTGAATTGCGAATCTGCCGCATTTTGCGGCAGTTTGTTTATTGCCAGTTGGAATAAGAAAGGACTTCATGAAACGTCTGCTGCTAACTGCGGTTCTCACCGTATTGATGATCGCCGAAGTTCACGCCGAGTCCTTCACTATCTCTGATATTCGCGTCAATGGCCTCCAGCGGGTCTCCGCGGGTAGCGTCTTTGGTGCTTTGCCGTTGAACGTCGGTGAACAGGCGGATGATCGACGCCTGGTGGAATCCACTCGTGCGTTGTTCAAAACCGGTTTCTTTCAAGATATCCAGCTGGGCCGCGATGGCAACGTCCTGGTCATCACTGTAGTCGAACGTCCGTCTGTCGCCAGTATCGAGATCGAAGGCAACAAGGCGATCTCTACCGAAGACCTGATGAAAGGCCTCAAGCAATCCGGTCTGGCCGAAGGCGAGATCTTCCAGCGTGCCACCCTTGAAGGTGTACGTAACGAACTGCAGCGCCAGTACGTCGCCCAGGGTCGCTACTCGGCCACCGTCGATACCGAAGTGGTGCCGCAGCCGCGTAACCGGGTTGGCCTGAAGGTCAATATCAACGAAGGTACCGTTGCAGCCATCCAGCACATCAACGTGGTGGGCAACACGGTTTTCCCCGATGAAGACCTGATCGACCTGTTCGAACTCAAGACCACCAACTGGTTGTCGTTCTTCAAGAACGACGACAAGTACGCCCGTGAAAAACTCTCCGGTGACCTGGAGCGCCTGCGTTCCTACTACCTGGACCGTGGCTATATCAACATGGATATCGCTTCGACCCAGGTTTCCATTACGCCGGACAAGAAACACGTCTACATCACCGTCAACGTCAACGAGGGCGAGAAATACACCGTTCGTGACGTCAAGCTCAGCGGCGACCTGAAAGTCCCTGAAGACCAGGTCAAGTCCCTGCTGCTGGTGCAAAAAGGCCAGGTGTTCTCGCGCAAGCTGATGACCACCACCTCCGAACTGATCACCCGTCGTCTGGGTAACGAAGGTTATACCTTCGCCAACGTCAACGGCGTGCCTCAACCGCACGATGAAGATCACACCGTAGACATCCTGTTCGCGGTCGATCCGGGCAAGCGTGCTTACGTGAACCGCATCAACTTCCGTGGCAACACCAAGTCCGAAGACGAAGTGCTGCGCCGTGAGATGCGTCAGATGGAAGGCGGCTGGGCTTCGACCTACCTGATCGACCAATCCAAGACCCGTCTGGAGCGTCTGGGCTTCTTCAAGGAAGTCAACGTCGAGACTCCGGCGGTGCCGGGTGTCGATGACCAGGTTGATGTCAACTACAGCGTTGAAGAACAAGCCTCCGGTTCGATCACCGCCAGCGTCGGTTTCGCCCAGAGCGCCGGCCTGATCCTCGGTGGTTCGATCACCCAGAACAACTTCCTGGGTACCGGTAACAAGGTCAGCATCGGCTTGACCAAAAGCCAATACCAGACGCGTTACAACTTCGGTTTTGTCGACCCCTACTGGACCGCCGATGGCGTGAGCCTGGGTTACAACGCCTTCTACCGCACCACCGACTACAACGACCTCGACGTCGATGTGGCGAGCTATGCCGTTGACAGCATGGGTGCTGGCGTGAGCGTCGGTTACCCGATCAGCGAGACTTCACGCCTGACCTTCGGCCTGACTGCGCAACAGGACAAGATCAAGACCGGTCAATACACCGTCGACGAGATTTTCGACTTCGTTAACCGTGAAGGCGATCAGTACCTGAACTTCAAGGCTTCGGCCGGCTGGTCCGAATCCACCCTGAACAAAGGCGTATTGGCGACCCGTGGCCATTCTCAAAGCTTGACGGCGGAAGCCACCGTACCGGGTAGCGACCTGTCGTTCTTCAAACTCGATTACCGTGGCCAGTTGTTCCAGCCACTGTCTGAAAACTACACCATGCGCCTGCACACTGAATTGGGTTATGGCGACGGTTATGGTTCGACCGACGGCTTGCCATTCTATGAAAACTACTATGCTGGTGGTTTCAACTCGGTTCGTGGCTTCAAGGACAGTACATTGGGGCCGCGCAGTACTCCGAGCCGTGGCGCAGGCAGTACTGGCAACCCGGGCACTCTTGCTGACCCGGATCAGGATCCACTGCCGTTCGGTGGTAACGTCCTGATTCAAGGTGGTGCAGAGGTTCTGTTCCCGATGCCGTTCGTCAAGGATCAGCGATCCCTGCGTACCTCGGTTTTCTGGGATGTGGGTAACGTATTCGACTCCAAGTGCCAGCAGACGACCAACACCAACCCTGCGTCGAAGTCCAATACGCAGTGTAACGATGTCAGCCTCAGCAACCTGGCCAGTTCCGTGGGTGTAGGTGTGACGTGGGTAACTGCGCTGGGTCCTCTGAGCTTCGCGTTGGCCATGCCGGTCAAGAAACCGGATAACGCTGAGACTCAAGTGTTCCAATTTTCCCTCGGCCAGACGTTCTAAGCGTCTGACCCAAGATAACGACAATGAATTTTGTAGGAGTGCATCGTGCGTAAGTTGACTCAATTGGTTCTCCTGGCCAGCGTACTGGTCGCTGGTCCGGCATTTGCCGACATGAAAATTGCCGTTCTGAACTATCAGATGGCTCTGTTGGAGTCTGACGCGGCCAAGAAGTACGCCGTGGATGCCGAGAAGAAGTTCGGCCCTCAGCTGACCAAGCTCAAGACGCTGGAAAGCAGCGCCAAGGGTATTCAGGACCGCCTGATGGCCGGTGGCGACAAAATGCAGCAAGGCGAGCGCGAGCGTCTGGAGCTTGAATTCAAGCAAAAGGCCCGTGACTTCCAGTTCCAGTCCAAGGAACTGAACGAAGCCAAAGCCGTTGCCGACCGTGAAATGCTGAAGCAGCTCAAGCCGAAACTGGACAGCGCTGTGGAAGAAGTCATCAAGAAAGGTGCTTATGACCTGGTCTTCGAGCGTGGCGCAGTGATTGATGTCAAGCCTCAGTACGACATCACTCGCCAGGTTATCGAGCGCATGAATCAGCTGAAGTAATCCATGACCGTGACCATTAAGCTCGGCCAGCTGGCCGAGTTCCTCGGCGCCACGCTACGTGGCGACCCCGAGAAAGCAATTACTGGGCTAGCCACCTTGCAGGAGGCTGGCCCAGCTCAGTTGAGCTTTCTTGCAAACCCCCAATACCGTAAATACCTGGCAGGCAGTCAGGCGGCAGCCCTGTTGCTGAAAGCCGCTGACGCCGAAGGTCATTCCGGGGATGTGCTGGTGGTGCCGGATCCTTACGCGGCCTACGCACGTGTTTCCCACCTGTTCGATCCAAAGCCCAAGGCCGCCGCCGGCATACATCCAACGGCGGTGATCGCCGCGGATGCAGTGGTCGATCCTGCGGCGAGTATCGGTGCGTTTGTGGTGATCGAAAGTGGTGCGCAGGTTGCAGCCGGTACGACTGTCGGCGCGCATTGCTTCATCGGCGCTCGCAGCGTGGTGGGTGAGGGTGGCTGGCTCGCGCCGCGTGTGACCTTGTATCACGACGTTCGCGTCGGCAAGCGGGTTGTCATTCAGTCCGGTGCAGTGCTCGGCGGCGAAGGCTTCGGTTTTGCCAATGAAAAAGGCATCTGGCAGAAAATTGCCCAGATTGGTGGTGTGCTGATCGGCGATGATGTGGAAATTGGCGTGAACACCGCTATAGACCGCGGCGCGTTGGCCGATACCATCATTGGCAATGGCGTGAAACTCGATAACCAGATTCAGATTGCCCACAACGTTCAGGTCGGTGATCACACCGCCATGGCGGCGTGCGTCGGGATCTCCGGCAGCACCAAAATCGGCAAGCATTGCATGCTCGCCGGTGGTGTAGGCCTGGTGGGCCATATTGAAATTTGCGACAACGTTTTCCTCACCGGGATGACCATGGTGACCCACTCGATTACCGAGCCAGGCGCCTATTCTTCCGGTACGGCCATGCAGCCGGCAGCCGAGTGGCGCAAAAGCGCGGCACGCATTCGTCAGCTAGATGACATCGCGCGGCGTCTGCGTCAGCTGGAAAAGCAAGTAGGGGAAGTGACCCCTGACGGTAATGCTTCATCAGATGGCTGATACCATTTCCATATCAAGTGTGCACAGCCGCTAGACTGCCTCCTTGATTTGCTAGCGGAACGTGCGTCAGTCGCGCGCTCCCAATCTTTACATAGGCTTCCCCCCGAAATGATGGACATCAACGAGATTCGCGAATACCTGCCTCACCGTTACCCGTTCCTGCTGGTGGACCGGGTAGTGGAGCTGGATGTTGAAGGCAAGCGCATTCGCGCCTACAAGAATGTCAGCATCAACGAGCCGTTCTTCAATGGTCACTTCCCTGCGCATCCAATCATGCCGGGCGTATTGATCATCGAGGCCATGGCTCAGGCTGCCGGGATCCTTGGTTTCAAAATGCTCGACGTGAAACCGGCCGACGGCACTCTTTATTACTTCGTCGGCTCCGACAAGCTGCGCTTCCGCCAGCCGGTTCTGCCAGGCGATCAACTGATCCTTGAAGCCAAGTTCATCAGCTGCAAGCGTCAGATCTGGAAGTTCGAATGCCAGGCTTCGGTCGATGGCAAGCCTGTCTGCTCCGCTGAAATCATCTGTGCGGAACGCAAGCTATGAGTTTGATTGACCCTCGTGCAATCATCGATCCGACAGCCGTTCTGGCTGAGGGCGTCGAGGTCGGCCCGTGGTCGATCGTCGGCGCAGGTGTGGAAATCGGCGAGGGGACAGTCATCGGGCCACACGTAATCCTCAAGGGCCCGACCCGAATCGGTAAGCACAATCGCATCTACCAGTTTTCCTCGGTGGGTGAAGACACACCTGACCTGAAGTACAAGGGCGAGGAAACCCGCCTGGTGATTGGTGATCACAACGTCATCCGTGAAGGCGTGACGATTCACCGTGGCACCATCCAGGACCGTTCGGAAACGACCCTGGGCGACCACAACCTGATCATGGCGTATGCCCACATCGGCCACGACAGCGTAATCGGCAACCACTGCATCCTGGTGAACAACACCGCATTGGCGGGCCATGTGCACGTGGAAGACTGGGCGATCCTCTCCGGCTTCACCCTGGTTCATCAGTATTGCCACATTGGCGCCCACAGCTTCTCAGGCATGGGGACGGCGATCGGCAAGGATGTTCCTGCGTATGTCACGGTGTTCGGCAACCCGGCCGAAGCCCGCAGCATGAACTTCGAGGGCATGCGCCGTCGGGGTTTCAGCGAAGATGCAATCCACGCACTGCGTCGTGCCTACAAGGTGGTGTACCGCCAGGGCCTGACCGTGGAGCAGGCGCTCGCCGAGCTGGCAGAGCCGTCGGCCCAGTATCCGGAAGTGGCGGTGTTCCGTGACTCCATCCAGTCTTCGACTCGCGGCATTACCCGCTAATCATGGCCAATCTGTGTATTGCGCTGGTAGCGGGTGAGGCTTCCGGTGACATTCTGGGTGCAGGCCTCATGCGCGCGCTCAAGGCTCGTCACCCAGCCGTCGAATTCATCGGTGTTGGCGGTCCGCTGATGCAGGCCGAGGGCCTGACCCCGTACTTCCCGATGGAGCGTCTGTCGGTGATGGGGCTGGTGGAAGTCCTGGGTCGCCTGCGCGAGTTGCTGGCGCGGCGCAAAAAGCTGGTCGCCGACCTGATCGCCGCGAAGCCGGACGTGTTCATCGGTATCGATGCACCCGACTTCAACCTCAATATCGAACTCAAGCTGCGCCAGGCCGGGATCAAGACCGTGCACTACGTCAGCCCGTCGGTCTGGGCCTGGCGGCAGAAACGCGTGCTGAAGATTCGCGAAGGCTGCGACCTGATGCTCACGCTGTTCCCGTTCGAAGCCAGATTCTACGAAGAGAAAGGCGTGCCGGTGCGGTTCGTCGGCCATACCCTGGCCGATGCCATTCCACTCGAAGCCGATCGCGCTGCTGCACGGGCCGAACTCGGTTTGCCCGACGGGCCGCTGGTGGCGTTGATGCCCGGCAGCCGGGGTGGTGAAGTTGGCCGGCTCGGTGCGTTGTTTCTCGATACCGCGCAGCGCCTGCGGGCGTTGCGCCCGGGGGTGCGGTTTGTCATGCCATGCGCCAGCCCACAGCGTCGCGCACAGCTCGAAGAGCTTTTGGCCGGTCGAGATTTGCCGCTGACCCTGCTCGATGGACAGTCTCATCTCGCCCTGGCAGCGTGCGATGCGGTGTTGATTGCTTCCGGCACAGCAACGCTTGAAGCATTGCTGTACAAGCGGCCGATGGTGGTCGCCTATCGCCTGGCGCCGCTGACGTTCTGGATTCTCAAGCGCATGGTGAAAAGCCCTTACATTTCGTTGCCGAATTTGTTGGCCCAGCGTCTGTTGGTGCCCGAGTTGTTGCAGGACGATGCCACGGTCGAAACGCTGGCCCAGACGTTGTCACCATTGATCGAGGGTGGGGAAGAGCAGACCCGCGGTTTCGATGAGATTCACCGGACCCTGCGTCTGGATGCCTCCAACCAGGCTGCTGATGCAGTGCTGAACCTGATCGGCCAAGTGAAATGAGTAAAACGAACATGCAGATGGGGCTGGATTTCACCTTGGTGGCGGAAGTCGAAGAACTGGTTGCCGGAGTCGATGAAGTCGGTCGCGGCCCACTCTGTGGTGCAGTAGTGACGGCGGCGGTGATTCTTGATCCGAACCGCCCGATCCTCGGCCTGAACGACTCGAAGAAACTCACTGAGGCCCGCCGCGAAAAGCTCTACGACGAAATCTGCGAAAAAGCCCTGAGCTGGTGCATCGCTCGTGCCGAAGTCGAAGAAATCGACGAACTGAATATCCTGCACGCCACCATGTTGGCCATGCAGCGTGCGGTCGCGGGGCTGCACATTCAACCGAAACTGGCGATGATCGACGGCAACCGTTGCCCTAAGCTGCCGATGCGTTCCGAGGCGGTGGTCAAGGGCGACAGCAAGGTGCCGGCCATCGCGGCGGCTTCGATTCTGGCCAAAGTCAGCCGTGATCGGGAAATGGCCGCGTTCGAACTGATTTATCCGGGTTACGGCATCGGCGGGCATAAAGGCTACCCGACACCCGTTCATCTGGAAGCGCTCACCCGTCTTGGCCCGACCCCGATTCACCGGCGTTCGTTTGCCCCGGTGCGGCTGGCGTATGAGGCGCGGGAAGGTCTCATCGAGAGTTAGTCGCGAGGCTGATTTTTTTTAGCAGGGCCCGGTACAATCCGGGCCTTGTTGTTTTCAAGTTCACAGACAGGATCACTATGCCGGCTTCATTCGTTCACCTACGCCTGCACACTGAATACTCCCTGGTCGACGGTCTGGTGCGGATCAAGCCGCTGGTCAAGACCCTGGTCGGCATGAACATGCCTGCCGTAGCGGTCACCGACCAGAACAACATGTGTTCCCTGGTCAAATTCTATAAAAACGCCATGGGTGCCGGGATCAAGCCGATCTGCGGTGCCGACCTGTGGCTGTCGAACAAGGATCCGGACAACCCGCTGAGCCGGATCAGCCTGCTGGTGATGAACGCCGAAGGTTATCGCAACCTCACCGAGCTGATTTCCCGCGGCTTTATCGATGGTCAGCGCAATGGCGCGATCATCATCGAGCGCGAATGGGTCGCCGAAGCCAACGCTGGCTTGATCATGTTGTCGGCGGCCAAGGAAGGCGAGATTGGCCAGGCCATGCTCAGCGGCAACCCCGCCGAGGCCGAAACCCTGGCCCGCGAATGGATGGAAGTGTTTCCGGATCGTTTCTACCTGGAAATCCAGCGCACCAACCGCCCCAACGATGAAGAGCAACTGCACGGCGCCGTGGCCCTGGCCGAGAAGCTCGGCGCGCCGCTGGTGGCGACCAATGACGTGCGCTTCATCAAGCAGGAAGACTTCGCCGCCCACGAAACCCGCGTTTGCATCGGTGAGGGCCGTGCCCTCGACGATCCGCGGCGTTCGAAGAATTACAGCGATCAGCAGTACCTCAAAAGCGCCGGGGAAATGGCCGAGCTGTTCAGCGACATTCCCGAGGCGCTGGAAAACACCGTCGAGATCGCCAAGCGCTGCAACATCGAAGTGAAGCTGGGTACGCACTTCCTGCCCAACTTCCCGATCCCCGATGGCATGACCATCGACGAATACTTCCGCAAGGTCTCGTTCGAAGGTCTGGAGGAGCGGCTGTCGGTACTGCTGCCCAAAGACACCACCGAAGACTACGAGGCCAAGCGTCAGGTCTATGTCGACCGGCTGAATTTCGAGCTGGATATCATCATCCAGATGGGCTTCCCCGGTTACTTCCTGATCGTGATGGACTTTATCCAGTGGGCCAAGAACAACGGCGTGCCGGTAGGTCCTGGCCGTGGATCGGGTGCGGGATCGCTGGTGGCCTATGTGCAGAAGATCACCGACCTTGACCCGCTGGAATACGACCTGCTGTTCGAACGTTTCCTCAACCCGGAACGGGTATCGATGCCCGACTTCGACGTCGACTTCTGCATGGACGGTCGTGACCGGGTGATCGACTATGTGGCCGAGAAGTACGGCCGCAACGCGGTAAGCCAGATCATCACCTTCGGTTCCATGGCCGCCAAGGCTGTGGTCCGCGACGTGGCGCGGGTGCAGGGCAAGTCCTATGGCCTGGCGGACCGTCTGTCGAAGATGATTCCGTTCGAAGTCGGCATGACCCTGGAAAAGGCCTACGAGCAGGAGGAGATCCTGCGCGACTTCATCAAGGTCGATGAAGAAGCCGCGGAAATCTGGGAAATGGCCCGCAAGCTCGAAGGCGTTGTACGTAACGTCGGCAAGCACGCCGGTGGTGTGGTTATCGCGCCAACCAAGCTGACCGACTTCTCGCCGATTTATTGCGACGAGGCCGGCGACGGTCTGGTAACCCAGTTCGACAAGGACGACGTCGAGGCGGCCGGCCTGGTGAAGTTCGACTTCCTCGGCCTGCGGACCCTGACGATCATCGACTGGGCGCTGAAAACCATCAACCGCGACCGCGCCAAGGTCAACGAGCCGCCGCTGGACATCGCGTTCATCCCGCTGGACGACAAGCCGACCTACACCTTGCTGCAAAAGGCCGAAACCACGGCCGTGTTCCAGCTTGAATCCCGGGGCATGAAAGAGCTGATCAAAAAGCTCAAGCCCGACTGCCTGGAAGACTTGATCGCACTGGTGGCGCTGTTCCGTCCGGGCCCGCTGCAATCGGGCATGGTGGACGACTTCATCAACCGTAAGCACGGTCGCGCGGAACTCGCGTACCCGCACTCGGATTACCAGTACGAAGGCCTCAAGCCAGTACTGGCACCGACTTACGGCATCATCCTGTATCAGGAACAGGTGATGCAGATTGCCCAGGTCATGGCCGGTTACACCCTCGGTGGTGCAGACATGCTGCGTCGAGCCATGGGCAAGAAAAAGCCCGAGGAAATGGCCAAGCAGCGCGGTGGCTTCATTGAAGGTTGCGCCACCAACAATATCGACGCGGACCTTGCCGGTAACATTTTCGACCTGGTAGAAAAATTCGCCGGTTACGGCTTCAACAAATCCCACTCCGCTGCCTATGGCCTGGTGTCGTACCAGACCGCGTGGCTGAAGGCCCACTACCCGGCGCCGTTCATGGCCGCGGTACTGTCGGCGGATATGCACAACACCGACAAGGTCGTGACCTTGATCGAAGAAGTGCGGACCATGAAGCTGCGTCTCGACGCGCCGGACGTGAACACTTCCGAATTCAAGTTCACGGTGAACGACGAAGGCCGGATCATCTACGGCCTGGGTGCAATCAAGGGCGTGGGTGAGGGGCCGGTCGAGGCGATTACCGAAGCGCGTCTGGCCGGTCCGTTCAAGGATCTGTTCGATTTCTGCGCGCGGGTCGACCTCAAGCGCATCAACAAGCGCACCCTCGACGGATTGATCCGCAGCGGTGCCCTGGATCGCCTCGGGCCGTATTTCCACGATGAGCAGAAAGCCTACCAGGCCAACATCGACCGCAATCGCGCGGTGCTGCTGACGGCCATGGAAGAAGCGATCAAGGCGGCCGAACAGACCGCGCGCACCCAGGACAGTGGTCACTCCGACCTGTTTGGCGGCCTGTTTGTCGAAGAAGACGCCGACGTCTATGCCAATCACCGCAAGGCCAAGGAACTGACCCTCAAGGAACGCCTGAAAGGGGAGAAAGATACCCTCGGCCTGTACCTGACCGGTCACCCGATCGACGAATACGAAGGTGAAATCCGTCGCTTCGCCCGTCAACGCATCATCGATCTGAAACCTGCACGTGATACCCAGACAGTCGCCGGGATGATCATCGCCTTGCGGGTGATGAAGAACAAAAAGGGCGACAAGATGGGGTTCATCACCCTCGACGACCGCTCCGGGCGGATCGAGGCCTCGCTGTTTTCCGAAGCGTTCCATGCTGCGCAATCACTGTTGCAGACCGACGCGATGGTGGTGGTCGAAGGTGAGGTCAGCAACGACGACTTCTCCGGTGGCCTGAAGTTGCGGGTCAAGCGGGTGATGAGCATGGAAGATGCGCGCACCAATCTGGCCGAAAGCTTGCGCCTGAAGCTGCATGCCAGGGACCTCAAGGGCGATCAGCTACGCTGGTTGGGCGAACTGTTGAAGCGTCACCGCGGTGCATGCCCGATCACCATGGACTACACCAGCCCTGATGCGAAGGCGTTGTTGCAGTTCGGCGAAGGCTGGCGGATCGATCCGGCGGATGCGTTGATTCAAGCCCTGCGTGACCAGTTCGGGCGAGACAACGTCTTCCTCCAATACCGTTGACGGTCAGTGCTATCAGATTGCCCTGACCTTGACCTGAATTTTTAATCTCGACCTCAGCGCGCCTGTCCCTTAAGGTAGGGCGCGAATAGACAACCGGCCGGCCCAAGATCACTTGGGACTCGACCCAAGACGGACGCCTATGAACCCGAATTTTCTAGATTTCGAACAGCCGATCGCCGACCTGCAAGCCAAGATCGAAGAGTTGCGCTTGGTCGGTAACGACAATTCGCTGAATATCGGCGATGAGATCTCCCGCCTGCAGGACAAGAGCAAAACGCTGACCGAAGACATCTTCGGCAAGCTGACCAGCTGGCAGATCGCACGTCTGGCGCGTCACCCGAAACGTCCGTATACCCTGGACTACATCGAACACATCTTCACCGAATTCGACGAACTGCACGGTGACCGTCACTTCTCCGACGACGCTGCGATCGTTGGCGGTATTGCCCGTCTGGATGACAAGCCGGTGATGGTTATCGGTCACCAGAAAGGCCGTGAAGTGCGCGAGAAGGTTCGCCGCAACTTCGGCATGCCGCGTCCGGAAGGCTACCGCAAGGCTTGCCGCCTGATGGAAATGGCCGAACGTTTCAAAATGCCGATCCTGACCTTCATCGATACCCCGGGCGCTTACCCTGGCATCGACGCTGAAGAGCGCAACCAGAGCGAAGCGATTGCCTGGAACCTGCGGGTGATGGCGCGCCTGAAAACCCCAATCATCGCCACCGTGATCGGTGAGGGTGGTTCCGGTGGTGCACTGGCGATCGGTGTCTGCGACCAGTTGAACATGCTGCAATACTCGACCTACGCGGTGATTTCGCCGGAAGGTTGCGCTTCGATTCTGTGGAAAACCGCCGAGAAAGCACCGGATGCCGCAGAAGCGATGGGCATCACCGCCGAGCGCCTCAAAGGCCTGGGTATCGTCGACAAGGTGATTGGCGAGCCATTGGGTGGCGCGCACCGTGACCCGGCCGCTGCAGCCGCATCGATCCGCGCCGAGCTGAGCTCGCAACTGGCGATGCTGAAGAAGTTCGACAACGACGCGCTGCTGGCCCGTCGCTACGAGCGTCTGATGAGCTACGGTCTCTGATCTGACCTCGGCTTGAATGTGGGAGCGGGCTTGCTCGCGAAAGCGGTATAACAGTCGACCTATGTGTTGAATGTTGAACCGCTTTCGCGAGCAAGCCCGCTCCCACATTTGATTTGCGTGAAGTGATCGATATGAATTTGCCTGCCAAGCTTTTACTGAACCTGAAACCTTGGCGCAATGCTGCGACCTGGCACATCGCCTACTCGGGAGGCCTGGACTCCACCGTCCTGCTGCACCTCCTTGCACACCTTGCAAAAACCGAATCCCTGCCGGCGCTGAGCGCCATCCATGTTCATCACGGCCTTCAAGCTGTGGCCGATGCGTGGCCGGAGCATTGTCGTTCGGTGTGCGCTGCGCTGGGCGTCCCGTTGCAGATTGTTCGTGTACAGGTGCAGCCCGGCGCCAGTCTGGAGCGAGCGGCCCGGGACGCGCGTTATCACGCGTTCAGCGAAGTGATTCGGCCTGGTGAAGTGCTGCTGACAGCCCAACACCGTGACGATCAGGCGGAAACCTTGCTGTTCCGCTTGCTGCGTGGAGCCGGAGTGAGAGGTCTGTCGGGCATGCCACGGCAGCGCCCACTGGGTAAAGGGCACCTGCTGCGGCCTTTGCTCGATGCGACCCGCGCCGAACTGGAAGCCTATGCGGCGGCGCATCAATTGCGCTGGATTGAGGACCCTTCCAATCAGGATCGACAATTCTCGCGCAATTTCCTGCGTCATCAGGTGTTCCCGGTGTTGACCACGCGCTGGCCACAGGCGATGGCGACCATGGCTCGCAGTGCTGCGCATTTGAGTGAAGCCCAAGGGCTGCTTGATGAGCTGGCACAGATTGACTTGAACCAGGCGCGCACCGCCAATGAATTCGATTGGCTGGGGCTGCCGTCGCTGGAACTGGCTTCACTGGAGAAACTCTCCGCCGCGCGTCAGCGCAATGCGCTCAGTCATTGGCTCGAACCGCTGACTCGCCTGCCGGACACCGACCATTGGTCGGGTTGGGAGGATTTGCGCGACGCCACCGGCGATGCCTGCCCGGTGTGGCGGCTGGCCGAGGGCGAACTGCATCGGG
>NZ_JBGLYV010000052.1:0-45874 GCF_047304225.1 Pseudomonas sp. Pseusp3
GCACTGGTGGCCACCGCCCGCACGCGCCCGGCCTCGAAACCGCGCAATTTCTTGCCGAATCGCGCCAGCGCCTGCCAGCCCCGGTCCAGCGCCAGCTCATCGAGTGCCCCGCCCTGCAGGCCTTCGGCCAGACGCACCGGCTCACGCAGGGTCTTCACTTCCTGGATGACCATCTGCTGGTTCCGTCGCACCGACTGGCCAATCATCATGCGAAACGCATTGGAGCCCAGGTCGATGGCGGCAAAAAGCGGGGCGTCTTTCATACGGGGTTCCTTGCACATTCATCTGCCGGCAGGCTGGCGGCCGCCGGGGACTCAAGACGGATTGCGAGGATCTTGCCATTGCTTCGATGACACCCGGATGACAACGCTGGGCATCACCACTTCGTAACAAACTGTGACTAACGTCGGCTGTGCCACCCATGACGCGAGTGTCTCACCATGCTTTCCAATCAGGACACCTTGATCCAGCGCATCCACCGCGAGCTGCTCGATATCAGTGACGAAGAGCTGGAACTGGAATTATCGGAAGACGGACACAACCTGGACGCACTGTTCGATGAACACATCGAGGATGGCAGCGAGAAAGAAGCCCGGCGCCGTTACTTCGCCGAACTGTTTCGCCTGCAAGGCGAACTGGTGAAATTGCAGAGCTGGGTGGTGAAAACCGGGCACAAAGTGGTGATTTTGTTCGAAGGCCGCGATGCCGCCGGCAAGGGTGGCGTGATCAAGCGCATCACCCAGCGCCTCAACCCCCGGGTTTGCCGGGTGGCCGCCCTGCCCGCACCCAATGACCGCGAACGCACGCAGTGGTATTTCCAGCGCTATGTATCGCACTTGCCCGCTGCCGGGGAAATCGTGCTGTTCGACCGCAGCTGGTACAACCGCGCCGGGGTCGAAAAGGTCATGGGGTTCTGCAATGACGACCAGTACGAGGAATTCTTTCGCACCGTGCCGGAATTCGAGCGCATGCTCGCCCGCTCCGGCATCCAGCTGATCAAGTACTGGTTCTCGATTTCCGACCAGGAACAGAACCTGCGTTTTCTCAGCCGCATTCACGATCCGCTCAAGCAGTGGAAACTCAGCCCCATGGACCTGGAGTCGCGCCGCCGCTGGGAGGCCTATACCAAGGCCAAGGAAATCATGCTCGAACGCACCCACATCGCCGAAGCGCCCTGGTGGGTGGTGCAGGCCGACGACAAGAAGAAGGCCCGACTCAACTGCATTCATCACCTGCTCAGCCAGATGCCTTATGAAGAAGTCGAGTTGCCCACGATCGAATTGCCGCAGCGTGTGCGCCAGAAAGACTATTCGCGGGTGCCGGTACCGCAGGAAATCATCGTGCCGGAGATTTACTGAACACTCATGAATCAGCGGTGCCCTGCTTGGCGATGAGCAGGGTTACCCGATGAAAGGCCATCAATCCGTCATCGAATCGTCATGTACCAGGCGCCATACTCAGGCCATCCAATGCGTGCTTTAACTTTCTGCTGCCTCTCCCGGCGGCTTTTTTTTGCCTGAAATTGTGCTTACAGACATTCCTGCGCCGCTCGCTCGAACGTCGACGGCACGAACGCCGACGCCAGCAGCTTGCGCTCGTACAGGAACACCTTGCCACCATTCGAGGCCTTGTAGGTTTCGAGCACGTTGTCCGCCGCCACTTTGCTCGGGACGACGATCCGGTAGCTGCGCTGGGTCTGCGACACCGTTGGGTTGAGCGCATCGTGCTGCAACTTCGGCACCACGCAATGGGTGTATTCCTCAGGCGACTTGCTGGTCTGCAAGGTCAGCGTCGGATCGTTTGGTGTGGCACAACCGGCCAGCAGCAACGGGGCGAATACCAGGGTTGGGGCGAAAAAAGTGCGCATGAATCAGGTCCTGAAAAGAAATCCACGGTTCGGGTTGCCCGCCGCTCAATGGACGCCGGGCCAATTAATTTGTCGTAGCGGTCAATCCGGCGGTTACCAGCGCCTTCAACGACGCATCGAACTGTTTCAGTGCAGTCAGTTGCAGGTCGCGTTGCTGTTCGATTTGCGCGGCAATCTCGGGCGCGGCCTTGTCGTGTACCCACACCGACGGCAGTTGTTTCTCCACCGCGCCTTCGGCCTTGCCGATGTATTGCAGATTGGCGTCGTAGAACCGCGCGGCGAAACGCGCCTCGACCCGGTCGTTACGCTGGGTCAGCAATTGGTTGTGGGTATCGAGCATCACCACCACATCCGGGTGGGCCTGCACCAGGGCATCGAGGTTGTCGTAGACCGTCACCGACAGGAAGGTGTGGTGCAGCGAACTCATCAGCCAGTCGATGGCCAGGTCCGGATCTGAGCTGTTGACGAACGCCTGGCGAATCCGCGCATCCAGTGCGTTCTTCGCGCCGTTCACCGCGACCGAGTGGTATTGCTCAAGGTATTGCAGGTTTTCCAGGGTGTTTTCGCTGTAGAGCACCCCGACCGTCTGCCCGTATTGCAGCCCGCCCTGGCTCCCGGTGATGGGCGGCAAATGGCAGTCGCGCGCGCCCTCGGCGTAGGCCGATGCGGTGGATGCAACACTGCCCAGCAACAGGGCAATCACAGCCAGTCGGGTCAACATTTTCATCGCGCAGGTTCCTTGAGCAGCGTATTCAATGCAGGCGATTTTCCGCCTTTGCACAAAAAACAGAACTTGCGATTCTTGATGGTGACTATTGACTGAACCGATAGTGCGGGGCCGCCGACGTCAACCAGCGACAAGCACTTTGTGGGGCGGGGGCGTGCTGCCACGCCCCAGGGGGGCCGGTGGGGTGGGTTTTTAACCGTGTTGAGCTTGACCACATCGCCGGAGATTTTGGTGGTGTAACCGGTCAGAACCCACGCCCAGAACCAGCGTTCCTGCACCTGAGTGTTGATCATGGCGTCACCGCCCCTGGCCTTGATCGCCTCGTCCTGCGCACGCACGAAACGGCTGTTCTGACGGATCGGAATGACGCCGAACAGCAACAGGCCAGTGGCGCTCGCTTCGCTATGGCCCAGGACGGTGTACTGACTGCTGTCGTAATGCTGGGTATTCATGGGAGCACTGTTGCAACCGGCAAGCACCAGACCGAACAGGGTTACCGCGGCCACTTTACTGAGATATTTCACTGAAGACTCCATTGGAAAACGCCCGGGATCCATCTCTCGGACGGCGCGCATTCTAACGAAAATGATGGCCTATTGACATTGTCTCCATGGTAAAAACAGTCCACCCAAGGCATCCGGCGAAAATTCACCGGTCAAAGTCGCGTTCGCTGCTGTGCCGCGCACCGGATGCACATTAGAGTGACGACGGTCCTGAGCACCTCAATCAAGGAGAGAGAAATGGTCACTTGCTACCTGAAATACGTACTCGATCCCTACCAGCTCGACGCCTTCGAGCACTACGGCAAATTGTGGATTCCCCTGGTGGAAAAATTCGGCGGCCAGCACCACGGCTACTTTTTGCCGTCCGAAGGCGCCAACAACATCGCCATCGCCTTGTTTACCTTCCCCAGCCTGGCGGCGTACGAGCATTACCGGCAGCAGTCGATGAACGATCCGCAGTGCCTCGCGGCGTTCAAATATGCCGAAGAGAAGAAATTCATCCTCAGCTACGAGCGTTCATTCATGCGGCCGGTATTTGGCGAACAGGATCGCTGATTCAGTCTTTTTTCAGATCCAGGCAATAGGTGTAGTAACCGGGGTCACGCACCCAGCCCAGGGATTCGTACAAACGCTGGGCGGTGAAGTTGTCGGTGGCGGTTTCCAGGGTCATGCCTTTGCCGCCGGCCAGCTTCGCAAAGTCCCGGGCGGTGTTCATCAGCAATGTGCCGACGCCTTTGCCCCGGGCGGCGGGCGTAGTGAACAGGTCACCCAGCAGCCAGGTGCGATGGGCGTCGATGGAAGAAAAGGTCGGGAACAGCTGGACGAAGCCGAGGTTTTCGCCGTCGCTGTCCCGGGCAAGAAAGATCACCGATTCGTCCCGGGCAATGCGCTCGGCGATGAAGGCGCGCGATTGCGCCAGGTTCGACGGCTGCTCGTAGAACATCCGGTAGGCGTCAAACAAAGGGGCGATCTGGTCGATATGCGATGCGTCGGCGCGCAGGGCCTGTATAGCCATGAGGGTGCTCCATTGCGGTCTCAAGGAATTACAGACTAGCAATGGCGACGGAACTGCGGGGTAAAACTTTCTGAATTCACCGCCGTCCACTGTGGGAGCGGGCTTGCTCGCGAAGAGGTCGTGTCAGTCGACATAAATGTTGAATGACACACCGCTTTCGCGAGCAAGCCCGCTCCCACACTGAGTTCCCACATTGGATCGCGGGTTGCGGTCAGACCCGCACGTTACGCCCCGGCAGCGAAGTACGCTGGCTGCTCTCCCAGCCTTCGACCAGCCCCACCGGTACATCCGACGCCGGCAACATCTGCACGCCACGCACCAGATCGGCGGCGCGTTCGGCGAGCATGATGGTCGGTGCATTGAGGTTGCCGTTCGGCTCGGTCGGGAACACCGACGAATCGATCACCCGCAGACCGGCGATGCCATGTACGCGCAATTGGGAATCGACCACCGCCATGTCGTCCTCGCCCATGCGGCACGAACCGCAGGGATGGTAGGTGCTTTCCAGGTTGTCGCGCACGAAGGCGTCGAGGTCTTCGTCGCTGGTCACCTGCGCGCCCGGGGCGATTTCGCCGTCGCGGAAACGGTCCATGGCTTTCTGGCCGATGATCTCGCGGGTCAGGCGGATACAGCGGCGGAAACCTTCGCGATCCTCTTCCCGCTCCAGGTAGTTGAAACGGATTTCCGGATGCTCGTACGGGTCGGCCGAACGAACCCGCACATAGCCGCGACTTTTCGGTTTGTTCGGCCCGGTAAGCACCATGAAGCCGTGGCCCTTGATCGGCTTGTTGCCGTCGTAGCGCATCGCTGCCGGCAGGAAGTGGAACTGGATGTCCGGCCAGCGCAGGCCCTTCTCGGAGCGGATGAAACCACCGGCCTCGAAGTGGTTGGTGGCGCCCAGGCCGTCCTTGAACAGCAGCCAGCGCAGACCGATCATCAGTTTGCTCAGCGGGTCCATCTTGCTGTTGAGGGTCACCGGTTCCTTGCAGCCGAACTGGATGTACACCTCGGCGTGATCCTGCAGGTTCTCCCCTACTCCCGGCAGGTCATGGCGTATGCCGATCCCGGCCTTGCGCAGGACGTGCGCCGGGCCGATGCCCGAGCGTTGCAGCAGGTGCGGCGAGCCGATCGGCCCGGACGAGATGAGCACTTCGCGGTTGCAATACACCTGATGGGTCTGGCCACCCTGGTCATACATGACCCCGACCGCACGCTTGCCTTCGAGGATGACCTGCCGCGTCATCGCATGGGTGATCACCGTCAGGTTCGGCCGGCCCATGGCCGGGCGCAGGTACGCGTTGGCGGTGGAGCAGCGCACGCCATTCTTCACGGTCATGTGCATGGCACCGAAGCCTTCCTGCATGTAGCCGTTGCAGTCTTCGGTCTTGATGTAGCCCGCCTCCGCACCGGCTTCGACCCAGGCACCGTACAGCGGGTTTTTCATGTGGTTGCCGTTGGTGGTGTGCAGCGGCCCGGTTTGCCCGCGGTAGCTGTCGCCACCCGATTCATAGCTCTCGGCGCGCTTGAAGTACGGCAGGCAGTTGCGATAGCCCCAGCCTTCAGCGCCCAGGGATTCCCACTCATCAAAGTCCAGCGCATGGCCACGGATGTACACCAGGCCGTTGATCGACGACGATCCGCCCAGCACCTTGCCCCGTGGGCAGTGAATGCGCCGGCCGTTGAGGTAAGTCTCCGGCTCGGTCTCGTAGCGCCAGTTGTACTTCTTGGTGTTCATCGGGATCGAGAAGGCACTGGGCATCTGGATCACTACGCTCTTGTCGCTGCCGCCGAATTCCAGGACCAGCACCGAGGTGGCCGGGTCTTCGCTCAGGCGGTTGGCCAACACACAACCTGCCGATCCTGCGCCAATGATGATGTAGTCGTATTTTTGCGTTGCCATTTTTTGCGTGGTCATGACTATCTCCCGACCGTCGATTCAGTGAATACCGGCAGTGGTTGCTGCTTGTGGGTCAGCGTGTCGCCGGTGGTGTATTGCGGGGAGGCTTTTTCGATCTGCTGGATCACCGCTTCTTCGCGCTTGAGGTCGATCGAGCGGCTCAGCCAGTAGTACGCCAGCCCCGACACGATCAGCCCGACCAGCCAGGCAATGTCGATGCTGCCTAGCGCCTTGGCGAGCGGGCCGACATACACCTCGCGCTGTTCAACGCCATCGAAGATGTAGAAGAACGGGATCATCGAGACAAAACCGATGGCATAGGCGGCGATACCGCGCAGTCCCCAGCTGCCATAGATGTTGCCGTGGGGCATGAAGAAGTGCGGGATGGCGTAGCGGCCCTTGCGCACGAAGAAGTAGTCGGTGAGGTTGACCGAGGTCCAGGGCACCAGGAAGTACAGCATCACCACCAGGTAGATCCCCAGCACCGACAGGCCTTTGCCGGAACTCTGGATGCTCAGGGCCACGCCCAGTTGCAGCAGGATCACGAAGCCGATGGCGAGGATGCGAGCCTTGCGCGTCGGTTCGATGTGCCTGATCGAGTCGACGCAGGTCAGCGTGGTCAGCTTGGCGCTGTAGATGTTCATCGCGATCACCGGCAGGAACGCCAGGATGGTGACCACCACCACCGCCGTGCCCACCAGCGGCGACACGGTGTTGCCGACTTGCCCGAGGGCGACCAGCACGTCAGTGGAGTGCAGGTGATCGGCCAACCAGCCGCCTACCGAAATCATCCACGCACCGGACAGTGAAGCCCCGAGGAACACCACCGCGATCAACTTGCCGCTGGACGTGTTCTTTGGCAGGTAGCGCGAGTAGTCCGACACATAAGGCGCATAGGCAATGTTGTAACTGGCGGCTGCGGCAAACTGCGCGATGAAACCGGTCCAGTTGAAACCCAGTGGCGCCGGGGCCGCTTCACCCGCCGCCAGCGCCGGCATGGCCGCGTCCGGCACCCAACCCATCAACACTGCCACGGTCACCAGGCCATACAGCGGCAGCGACAGGAACAACGCCCATTTGAAGCTGCGGTGCATCCAGTCATGGCCGAGAATCGCCAGCACCGCCGCCGGTATGGTCACCGCCACCGCGATCACCGCCGGGTTGAACCCGAACAGTGTGTGCAGCCCCTGCATCATCAGCACCAGGTTGACGATGTTGAAGCCGGCGAACACGAACAGCGTCGCCAGCAATACCAGGATCACCCCGCGATAACCGAACTGCGCACGGGACTGGATCATCTGCGGCAGGCCAAGGTGCGGGCCTTGCGAGCCGTGAAACGCCATGAACAGCGTGCCGAACATGATGCCCAGCGTGCCGGCGAGCGTGGTCCAGAGCGCGGTCAGGCCGACGCTTGGGCCAACGAAGCCGATGGTCATGGTGAAGAAGGTGAAATTGCCGAGGAACCAGAACGGGCCCTGGCTCGACAGTTTGTCGGTGCGCTCGTTCTCGGGGATGAAGTCGATCGAATGCCCCTCGACGACGGATTTTTCGTCGAGGGCGGACACGCTCGTGGCGGACTTGGCGTTAGTGTTCATGACGGACTCTTATTGTTGGAAGATCATGACGAGATAACCGCGTTCTTTTCGCGCGTCCGTGCCGATTAATTTGTAGGAGCGAGCCTGCTCGCGATGGTAGCCAACGATAACGCTGGCAACCTGACACCCCGTGTTGCTCCTGGGTTCATCGCGAGCGAGCTCGCTCCTACAGGGATTGAGTACACTCGTGCCTACCTGGCGTTGTTGCTGAAACCGTACCGGACTGTAGGAGCGAGCTTGCTCGCGATGGTCGTCAACGATAACGCTGGCAACCTGACACCCCGCGGTGTTCCCGGGTTCATCGCGAGCGAGCTCGCTCCTACAGAGGGCGGGTCAGCCTGGCAGCGTGATCCACACCGCCTTGGTTTCGAGCAGGTAATCGAGCTGCTCGGCGCCCAGGTCCTTGCCGAATCCGGACTGCTTGTAGCCACCGAACGGCATCGACGGATCGAGGGTGCCGTGGGCGTTGACGTAGACCGAGCCGGCCTTGAGGCGCGGGATCAGGCTGTGCACTTTCCCGAGGTCGTTGGAATACAGTGCGGCAGCCAGGCCATAAGGCGAGTCGTTGGCCAGGGCCAGTGCCTCTTCTTCATCGTCGAACGGTGCGGTGACCAGCACCGGGCCGAAGATCTCTTCCTGGACAATGCGCATGTCGTTGCGGCAGTGGGCGAAGATGGTCGGCTCGACGAAGAAGCCTGGGCCATCGACCGGTTGGCCGCCGTAGACCAGCTCGGCGCCTTCGGCCTTGCCGGTTTCGATGTACTCGGTCACGCGCTGCTTCTGCAGGGCCGAGACCAGCGGGCCGATGAAGCAGTCCGGGTCCAGGCCCGGGGCCATTTTCAGGGTGCGTGTGTAGGCGATCAGCTCACGCAGGAATTCGTCGTAGACGCTGCTATGAATATAGGCCCGCGTACCGGCGTCGCATACCTGCCCGGAGTTGAAAAACACGCCGTTGGCGACCGCTTGGGCGGCGGCCGGGATGTCGGCGTCGGCGCAAACGATGACCGGTGATTTACCACCGAGTTCGAGGGTCAGGCGCTTCATGTCATCCAGCGCTGCGCGGCCGACAGTCTGGCCGACCGGGGTCGAACCGGTGAAGGTCAGTTTGTCGATGCCGGGGTGGGTAGCCATGGCCGCACCGACCACGCTGCCACGCCCGGTGACGATGTTGATCACGCCGTCGGGGATGCCCGCTTCCTGCACCAGTTCAGCGAAACGCAGGGCCGACAACGAGGTCAGTTCGGCGGGCTTGACCACCACTGTGCAACCAGTCGCCAGTGCCGCGCCGAGCTTCCAGGCCATGGTCTGCAGCGGGAAGTTCCACGGCACGATGGCGCCGACCACGCCGACCGCTTCCTTGCGGGTATAGGCCAGGTAGTTGCCCGGCAGCGAAGGTTCGACGGTACGGCCGTGCAGTTTGGTGGCCCAGCCGGCGAAGTAACGCAGGGTATCGACGGTGCCCTGGATGTCCACGTCCTTGGCGAAGGCCACGGATTTGCCCATGTCGATCGATTCGATTTCCGCCAGTTCGGCAGCGTTCTGTTCGATCAGGTCGGCCAGGCGTTGCATCATCCGCTCGCGCTCGGCCGGTTTGGCCTGACGCCAGGCGCCGCCGTCGAACTGGGCGCGCGCGGCTTGTACGGCGCGGTCCAGGTCATCGACGGTACCCATGGGAATGCGGGTGAGCAGGCCTTCGGTCGAGGGTTCGATAACATCGGAGGTTTCGCCGTTGCCGGACTCGACCCAGGCGCCGCCGATGAACATTTTCTGGACCTTGCCGAGGAAGGTCTGGGTGGCTTCGCTGACGCCGAACTTCTGCAGGTAATTTTTGACGATCGTGTCCATTTTTGTTCTCTCTGCCCGGCAGACAGGTCCTGCCGGGTCACTGGTTTCGATGATCGGAAAGGCTGTCAGACCGGAACGGCTTCACTCTCGGCGGCCCGCACCTTGCCCCGCTCGTGGAAGATGAAACCGATGCTGTTGAGCAGCAGTTGCGCGGCGAGAATCGAGGTCATGCCGGTCGGGTCGTAGACCGGTGCCACTTCCACCAGGTCCATGCCGACGATGTTGCCTTTGCTGCGCTTGGCCAGGGCCTGGATGATTTCCAGCACTTCGTAGTAGAGGAAGCCGCCGTGGCTCGGGGTGCCGGTGCCGGGGGCGATGGACGGGTCGAAACCGTCGATGTCGATGGTGATGTAGTAGTTGATGTTCTGCGGGATCAGCGCCAGCACACCCTCGACGCCGAGGCGACGCACGTCGCGCACCGAGAGGATTTTCGAGCCGGCTTCGTGGGCTGCCTCATAGTCATCACGGTTGGAGGACGACACGTTGCGAATGCCCATCTGGGTCATGCCGACGATGTGATTCATTTCCGAGGCGCGGCGCAGCGGGTTGCCGTGGCCGTAGCGAACACCGTGGCGCTCGTCGACGAAGTCCAGGTGCGCATCGAAGTGAATGATGTGGATCGGGCCACGCCCTTCGAAAGCCTTGATCACCGGCGCGTGCACCGAGTGATCACCGCCGAGCACCACCGGCATCACGCCGGCATCGAGGATCTTGCGCACGGCGTATTCGGTGTTCTTGTTGCTGGTGGCCATGTCGGTGTGGACGATGTCGGCATCACCGACGTCGACCATGCGCACATCCGATGCGGTGAGGTACATCACGTCATCTTCGTGATCGTAGGCGCCGGCATGGCCGAAGGAAAACAGCGTCGATGCTTCACGAATCCCTCGTGGTCCGAAGCGTGCGCCGGAGCGCCACTGGGTGCCCATGTCGTTGGGCACGCCAAGTACCGCGACGTCGGCATCCAGTGCATCCCAATCGGTGCACACCGGGGATTTGCCAAAGGTGCAATGACCCACGAATGGCAGGTTCAGGCGACCGGATTCATAACCGTTGTTCGACATTTCTAGCCTCTCCACTTCTTGTTATCGGCCTGGCGGACTGCAAGGCGACCGCCGTTGGAAAGACTATGGGCGCAGGTTTTCGTGGAAAAAATGCTAAACATCAGATACTCATATCGGCATTACCGATGCATCCCCATGCCGGAGGTCCCCGATGATCCAGCTGCACGATGTCGACCTGAAACTGCTCAGGGTGTTTGCCACGATTGTGCGCTGCGGCGGCTTCTCGGCCGCGCAGGCAGCGTTGAATGCCGGGCAGTCGACCATCAGCGAACAGATGACCCACCTGGAAACCCGGCTCGGCGTCAAACTCTGCCAGCGCGGGCGCAGTGGCTTTCGCCTGACCGAACAAGGCGTGGCGATTCATGAAGCCACCCAGCGCCTGCTGTCGGCGGTGGAGAATTTCTGTATGGACGCCGACGTGCTCAAGCAGCACATCAGCGGCAAGCTCAACCTGGGGATCATCGACACCACGATTACCGACCCCGACTCGCCAATTCCGCGCACCACCCAGCGCTTCGTCTCCCGCGGGCATGACGTGCACCTGAACGTGTACGTCGGCACCCCGGCAGAACTCGAAGAACGGGTGCTCGACGGCCGCCTGCACCTGGCTATCGGGCACTTCCCGATCCATGTGCCGGGCCTGTTGCAATCGCCGCTGTACCAGGAAGCCCTGGGCTTGTATTGCGGCCGGCGACACCCGTTGTTCGGCAGCCAGGCCGAGGGCGCCGAGCTGCTCGAAGAGGTCGGCGCGGGGCGCATCGTCGTGCGTGGCTACATGCAGCAATACGACCTGGAACACCTGGGTATCACCAAGGCGGCGGCCACCGTGGACAACATCGAGGCGTCGGCCATCCTGATCATCTCCGGCGCCTATGTGGGCTTCCTGCCCGAGCACTTCGCCAGCCAGTGGGTGAAGAGCGGCGAGATGCATCAACTGGCGCCCGCAAGTCTGCGCCTGAAGTCGCCGTTCGATGTGATCACCCGGCGCGGCACGGCACCGCCGCCGATCCTGCAGGCGTTCCTTGAGGACCTGGCCGCCAGCGCCCGTAAAACCGCCAAGCCCTGATGTGACGCTCGCCAAATTCAAATTTTGCCGGGCATACTGATTTTAGTTCGCCAACCTTGCAGGCCCGTCATGCGCATCCACGTCACCTTCATCGACCGCGTCGGAATCACCCAGGAAGTGCTGGCCCTGCTCGGTGGACGCAGTTTCAATCTGGACGCCGTCGAGATGGTGCCGCCGAACGTCTACATCGACGCCCCGACCCTCGGCGCCGACGTGCTCGAAGAACTGCGAGAGGCACTTTTCGACGTACGCGGCGTGCAAGCGGTGACCATGGTCGACATCCTTCCGGGGCAACGCCGGCGCCTGCAACTGGACGCCTTGCTGGCAGCGAGTTCCGACCCGGTGCTGGCGGTGGATGACCGTGGACATGTGCTGCTGGCCAACCCGGCGCTGATCGCCCTCTGCGGACGCGAACCGGCCGGTGAATCGCTGACCGCGCTGTTCGACGATGCCGACTTGCAACGCACCTTGATCGATCACCATTTCCGCCTGCCTATGCACGAGGTCAGTCTCGGTGGCCAGACGTTTCTTCTCGATGCAATGCCGATCACCGACGCCGGCGCCCTGCTCACCCTGTATCAACCCAATCGCATCGGTGAACGCCTGTCGGCGCTGCACCACGACCATGCCGAAGGCTTCGATGCGCTGCTCGGCGAATCACCGCCGATCCGCGCGCTCAAGGCGCGTGCGCAACGGGTGGCGGCCCTCGATGCGCCGCTGTTGATCCAGGGTGAAACCGGCACCGGCAAGGAGCTGGTGGCCCGCGCCTGCCACGCCATCAGCCCACGGCACGACGCGCCGTTCCTGGCCCTGAACTGCGCGGCACTGCCGGAGAGTCTGGCCGAGAGCGAGCTGTTCGGCTACGCCCCCGGCGCCTTCACCGGCGCGCAACGGGGTGGCAAGCTCGGCCTGCTGGAACTGGCCGACCAGGGCACGGTGTTCCTCGATGAAGTCGGGGAAATGTCACCGTACTTGCAAGCCAAGTTGCTGCGTTTTCTGAGTGATGGCTGCTTCCGTCGGGTGGGTGGCGACAAGGAGGTGCGGGTCAATGTGCGGGTACTCAGTGCGACCCACCGTGACCTGGAAAAAATGGTCACCGAAGGGCGTTTTCGCGAAGACCTGTTCTACCGCCTCAACGTGCTCAACCTGCAAGTACCGCCGTTGCGCGAGCGCGGTCACGACATCCTGTTGATGGCCAATCACTTCATGCAACAGGCCTGTGCACAGATCCAGCGACCGGCGTGTCGTCTGGCACCGAGTACCTTCGGCGCCCTGCTCGGCAACCGCTGGCCGGGCAACGTGCGGCAACTGCAAAACGTGATCTTTCGCGCGGCGGCGATTTGCGAAAATCCGCTGGTGGACATCGACGACCTCGACATCGCCCGCACCGCTGTTGAACGGCAAAACGACGGCGAAGTCGGCAGCCTGGAAGAGGCTGTGGGCGACTTTGAAAAGAACCTGCTGGAACAGCTTTATCGCAGCTACCCGTCCAGCCGCTTGCTCGCTGCACGGTTGCAGACGTCCCATAGCGCGATTGCGATTCGCCTGCGCAAATACGGGATTCCCGCCAAACCCTGAACCTGGCTCGGTCAAAATTGTGGGAGCGGGCTTGCTCGCGAAAGCGGTGGGTCAGGCGACATTGACGGTGAATGACACACTGCATTCGCGAGCAAGCCCGCTCCCACAGGGGATCAGTGTTGTTGCCGGGTTCTTCGTCTTCAAATCGATACAGCGTAGCGAAATCAAGACAAAACCTTTCCCACCCGCCATTACGGCGTCCGCCCCCACAGCCCGGTTTACCTGTATTCATTTCAATACAGCAGAAATCTCCAGCGCCTTACAAAATCACTCCATGTGATTGATTTAAAACAAATAAATAACATTGGCACCGCCCTTGCTATCACTCCTCCAACCCCGCTCGTCGCCCCGCCTCGAGCCTTAAAACAATAAGGAGTTGATATGAGCCAATTGCGTTTTACCGTCGATCACGAATGGTTGCGCCTTGAGAGCAATGGCCTGGTCACCGTCGGCATCACCGCGTTTGCCCAGCAGGCGCTGGGGGATGTGGTATTCGTTCAGGTACCTGAACTGGGCGCCTTCGCTGCAGGCGCTGAAGTGTCGGTGCTGGAATCGGTGAAAGCCGCCAGCAGTATCGGCATGCCACTGGACGGTGAAGTGGTCGAGATCAACGCGACGCTCGAGAGCACTCCGGAACTGGTCAATGAAGACCCCTTGGGCGAAGGCTGGTTCTTTCGCTTCAAACCGGTCGATGTCGAGGCGTTGAGCGACTTGCTGGATCAGGACGCCTACGAGCGCCTGACCGCAGAACACGCCGACGCCTGAAGCCCACCCCTTCCACACAAGGATCACACCATGTTCAGCAAGCACGACCAGATCAAAGGCTATGACGACGAACTGCTGGCGGCGATGAACGCCGAAGATGCGCGGCAGGAACACCATATCGAACTGATCGCCTCGGAAAACTACACCAGCCAACGGGTGATGCAAGCGCAAGGCAGCGGCCTGACCAACAAGTACGCCGAAGGCTATCCGGGCAAGCGCTACTACGGCGGCTGCGAGCACGTCGATGTGGTCGAGCAACTGGCCATCGACCGCGCCAGACAGTTGTTCGGCGCCGATTACGCCAACGTCCAGCCGCACTCCGGCAGCCAGGCCAACGCGGCGGTTTATCTGGCCCTGCTGCAGGCCGGCGACACCGTGCTCGGCATGAGCCTGGCCCATGGCGGGCACCTGACCCACGGCGCCAAGGTGAGTTTTTCCGGCAAGCTGTACAACGCCGTGCAGTACGGCATCGACACCACCACGGGCCTGATCGATTACGACGAAGTCGAGCGCCTGGCGGTCGAGCACAAGCCGAAGATGATCATCGCCGGGTTCTCGGCTTACTCGAAGACTCTGGACTTCCCGCGCTTTCGCCAGATTGCGGACAAGGTCGGCGCGTACTTCTTCGTCGACATGGCCCACGTCGCCGGCCTGGTGGCCACGGGTCTGTACCCCAATCCCCTGCCCTACGCCGACGTGGTCACCACCACCACGCACAAGACCCTGCGCGGTCCGCGTGGCGGTCTGATTCTGGCCAAAGCCAATGCGGAGCTTGAGAAAAAGCTCAACGCCGCAGTGTTCCCCGGCGGTCAGGGTGGCCCGCTGATGCACGTGATCGCCGCCAAGGCCGTGTGCTTCAAGGAAGCGCTGGAGCCAGGCTTCAAAACCTATCAGGCGCAAGTGATCCGTAACGCCCAGGCCATGGCGCAGGTGTTTATCGAGCGCGGGTATGACGTGGTGTCCGGCGGCACCGACAACCATCTGTTCCTGGTCAGCCTGATCCGCCAGGGCCTGACCGGCAAGGATGCCGACGCCACCCTCGGGCGTGCCGGCATCACCGTGAACAAGAACGCCGTGCCCAACGATCCGCAATCGCCGTTCGTGACGTCCGGCCTGCGCATCGGAACGCCGGCGATCACCAGCCGTGGCTTCAAGGAAGCGCAAAGCATTGCGCTGGCTGGCTGGATCTGCGACATCCTCGATCACCTCGGCGATGCCGACATCGAGGCCAATGTCGCCCGCCAGGCTGCCGCCCTGTGTGCGGACTTCCCGGTCTATCGCGACTGAGCAAACACAACCCCCCTGTAGGAGCGAGCTTGCTCGCGAAGAACCCAAAGGCACCGCGTTAATCCTGAATGCGCGCGTAATCATTGGCGACCATCGCGAGCAAGCTCGCTCCTACAGGTCTGTGCACAAGGAAAGCATCATGAACGCCATTGTCGAATCGGCCGGCAACAGCCCGGCCAAAGTGGAAGTCGGCACCAAACTGCGTGGCGCGCAAAAGGTCGCGCGGATTCCGGTGAAGATCATTCCCACGGATGAGTTCCCGCGCAAACCCGACTGGATTCGCGTGCGCATGCCGGTCTCTCCCGAGGTCGAGCGGATCAAGCAACTGTTGCGCAAGCACAAGCTGCACAGCGTCTGCGAAGAAGCCTCGTGCCCGAACCTCGGTGAATGTTTCTCCGGTGGCACCGCGACCTTCATGATCATGGGCGACATCTGCACCCGGCGCTGTCCGTTCTGCGATGTCGGCCATGGCCGGCCCAGGCCACTGGACGCTAACGAACCGATGAACCTGGCCGTGGCCATTGCCGAACTGCGCCTGAAGTACGTGGTGATCACTTCGGTGGACCGCGACGATTTGCGCGACGGCGGTGCCCGGCACTTTGTCGATTGCCTGCGCGAGATCCGCAAGCTGTCGCCCGGCGTGCAACTGGAAACCCTGGTGCCGGATTATCGTGGACGCATGGACGTGGCCCTGGCGATCACCGCCGATGAGCCGCCGGATGTGTTCAACCACAACCTGGAAACCGTACCGCGCCTGTACAAGGCCGCGCGGCCGGGCTCGGACTTCGAGTGGTCGCTGGACCTGCTGCAAAAATTCAAGCTCGCCGTGCCCCGCGTACCGACCAAATCCGGCCTGATGCTGGGCCTGGGCGAGACCGACGAGGAAGTCATCGAGGTCATGCAGCGCATGCGCGAGCACGATATCGACATGCTGACCCTCGGCCAGTACCTGCAGCCCTCGCGCAGTCACTTGCCGGTGCAGCGCTTCGTGCACCCGGACACCTTTGCCTGGTTCGCCGAGGAAGGCACGCGCATGGGCTTCAGGAACGTGGCGTCCGGGCCGCTGGTGCGTTCGTCCTATCACGCCGATCAACAACTTCATGGAGGTGCAGACGGTTTCAAGCCATCATGATGGTGACTGGTCATGCATGGAGCCGTTCCCGATGTTTCGTTCACCCTGTCTGTCGATGCTGTGCCTGAGCCTTGCCCTGCCGTGCATGGCCGACGAGGCGAAACCCGGGCACATGGTGTATGTGCGCAGCATTGCCCCGGGCATCGGGCAGGACATTCGCTACGCCAGCGCCCACAACTTTACCGGGCACCCGCTCGACGGCTACCAGGCGGCAGAATGCTTGCTGTCGGCGGATGCCGCCAACGCCCTGGTCCGGGTGCAAACGGCGCTTGAAGCCGAGGGCTACGGTTTGAAGGTGTTCGATTGCTATCGCCCGAGCCGTGCAGTGGCGGACATGGGCCGCTTTGCCAGCGAACCCGGTGACCCGCTCAAGACCGAGTTCTATCCACGGGTCGACAAGCAGGATTTCTGGCGCCTGGGTTATGTGGCCCGGGTGTCCAATCATTCCCGGGGCAACACCGTCGACCTGACCCTGACCGGCCCCGACGCCCTGCCCGCCGACACCTGGACACCTGCGGCCACGCCGGTGGATTGCACCGCGCCTTACGGCCAGCGCTGGCACGACGGTGCGCTCGACATGGGCACCGGTTTTGACTGCTTCGATGAGCGTGCACACACCGATTCGACATTGATCAACGCCACGGCCAAGGCCAATCGTCAGCGACTTACCCAGGCCATGGCCAAAGAAGGTTTTGTTGGTTACTCCGCCGAGTGGTGGCACTTCACGTACAGCGGGAATCCGCAGAAGCCGGACGTCATGGACTTCCCCATCACGCCGCTTGCGCCATGAACATTCACCTCAAGACCCTGTTGGTGGCGATTTTTCCGCTGGCCGCAATGGCTCAAGGACTCGACGGCAGCGATCAACTGATCGTGGTCACCAGCAAAAGCTGGGATGACAGTCAGGCCACTGCCCAGCGCTATGAACGGCACGGCCAGACTTTTGAAAAATTCGAAGCCCCCTTTGCGGTGGTGCTCGGCAAGAACGGTATGGGCTGGGGCAAGGGCCAACTCAACCCCGGACGACCTGAAGGGCCGGTCAAACAGGAAGGCGACGGCAAGGCCCCGGCTGGAGTGTTCGATCTGGGCACGGCGTTTGGCTACGAACCTTCAGCCGAAACCCGCCTGCCCTACCTGGCGCTGACAGCGACCATCGAATGCGTGGACGACAGCCAGTCAGCTCGCTACAACGAATTGGTCGACAGCTCGGCCGTAGCAAGAGACTGGAGCAGTTCCGAACGCATGCGCCGCAGTGATGACCTGTACCGCCAGGGCATATTCATCCGGCACAACACCCTGGCCACTCCCGCCGCCGGATCATGCATTTTCTTCCACATCTGGCGCGGCCCCACGGCGCCGACTCGCGGCTGCACCGCCATGGCCCCGGCGGATATCGCGCGGTTGTTCAACTGGCTGGACCCGGGCAAATCCCCGGTGCTGGTGCAACTGCCCGAAGCGCAGTACGAACAGTTGCGTGAGCGCTGGAGCCTACCGAAGCGTTAATCAAATACTTCCATAGGTGCTACCGGTATCAACCCCGCTCAACCGCCACCGCACTCATCGACGGTTTGGCCAGCGCGTAATAGATCACGCCCGGCACCAACAGCCCGACGATCCAGGAAATATCCACGCCGCCCAGTTGCGCAACCATCGGCCCGGAGTAGAAATGGGTATCGACAAAGGGCAGCTGGATCAACACGCCGATCACATAGACGCTGATCCCCAGCACGTTCCAGCGACCGTAGCGCCCGTTCGGGTCGGACAGCGCCGGGATGTCGTAACGCTCCTTGTTGATGAAGTAGTAATCCACCAGGTTGATCGCGCTCCAGGGTGTGAAGAACGTCAGCAAAAACAGGATGAAGTACTTGAACGAGTTGAGGAACGAGTACTGCCCGAGCAACGCCAGCGCAGTGGACGCCGCGACGATCAGCAGCACGAACAGCATGCGCTGGCGGGCAGTGATTTCCAGATGACGGCGAAAGCCGCTGAGGATGGTCGCCACGCACATGAAGCTGCCGTAGGCGTTGAGGGTGGACACCGTGACCTTGCCGAACACAATGCTCAGGTACAGCAAGGACGCGATCACACCGCTACTGCCCAGACCGACAATGGTCGCCACTTCATGCCCGCGGAAATTCGCCCCGGCCAACGCGGCGGCGAACACCCCCAGCACCATCGAAGCCTGAGCCCCCAATACGGTGCCTAGACCGACGGCGGCGAAGGTTTTCCACGACGAAGTCTTGCTCGGCAGGTAGCGCGAGTAGTCCGCCACATAAGGGCCGAAGGCGATCTGCCAGGACGCCGAGAGCGACACCGCCAGCAGGAAGGTGCTCCAGCCGAAATGCCGGTTGTCGAGCAGCACGCCGATGTCGTTGAGGGTCATCAACCGGGTGAACAGGTAGGCGAACGCGATGATGCCCAGCACGCTGGCCACCCGCCCGACCAGGTGAATCACCCGATAACCGAAGATCGTCAGGAACGCGATGCTCGCCGCAAAAATCAGGATGCCGGCGCTGTCGCTGACACTGATCAACTGCGCAATCGCCTGCCCCGACAGCACCGCGCCGGTGGCGCTGAAACCGAGGTACATCAGGCACACCAGAACGATCGGGATCGCCGCGCCATATACCCCGAACTGCACTCGGCTGGAGATCATCTGCGGCAGCCCAAGCTTCGGCCCTTGCGCCGCGTGCAGCGCCACCACCGCACCGCCGAATAGCTGCCCGACCAGCAAGCCGATCAGCGACCAGAACACATCGCCGCCCAGTACCACGGCGAGGGCGCCGGTGACGATGGCGGTGATTTGCAGGTTGGCGCCGAGCCACAGGGTGAACTGGCTGTAGAGACTGCCGTGACGCTCAGCCTCGGGAATGAAATCAATCGAGCGGGTCTCGATCAGGGGACTGCGTTGCGCACTCATGAGGGTGTTTCCTTTGAGGAACTGTTTTTGTTGTCAGGGATAGAACTTAGAAGGTCTTGGTGGCGCTCGCCACGACGGTGACCGAACACAGGTCGTCATAGCCGTACCAGCCACTGCACTCGCTTTTCGTCAGGTCGGTGTCGACATAGCTCAGGCCCCAGGTCACGCCGACGAAATCACGGGTCAGCCTGGCTTCCCACTCGTAGTAAGCCTCGCGGTTGTCGCCGTTGGCGGACCAGAAGGCCGGGTCTTTCACGTCATTGCGCCCCACCCGCAGCTCCAGGCCGACCTCGGCCGGCAGCGTGAACTTGTAGCCGACGTAGGTGTAGAGCGTGTCCTGGTCTTCACCGAAAACGTTCGGTGTGTCGTTCGAGTAATAGGCGCCGAGCTTCACGCCATAGACGTCGAGAATGGCGTAGATCTCGCTCAGGTTGAATTCCGAATTCTTCGGGTAGTCGTACTTGATGTAGCCCAGGTCGAGGCTGATCGCGTCCGTGGCCTGCCAGTAGTAACCGGCGTAGTACTCAAGCTCCTGGCGGGTATCGAAGTCGCCGCCGAAATCCACGCTGGAGGTCCAGGCGCCGATGTACAGGCCGCTGCCGTGCATCAGGGTCGCGCCGCCCTGCACGGCCGGATCGCCCAGGCTTTGCGAGATGCCGCGGGAACGGTAGTCGCTGACGACGCCCAGGGTCATGTCCAGGCTGAAATCGTCGTTGAGGACCAGGCCGTGGCTGGTCAACGGAGCCAAAGCCAGCGTAGCGAGGGTCAATGCTGAAAATGCGTTCATACAATTCTCTTGTTGTTATGGCGTACGGGGAATTTCAGGCATGGCGATGCCATACCCCTCGCGCTGCGAGGGGCTGGCGGTTTTTACGTGTGTCGGGGTGCGCGCAGGTCAGGACGCGGGGGCGTAGACCTGCTTGCCGGCGAAGAAGGTTTTCAGGACTTTGGTTTCGAACAGCTCGTCATCGCTGACCTTGAACACATCGCGGTCGAGGATGATCAGGTCGGCCTGCTTGCCCGGCGCCAGCGAACCGATCTGTTTCTCAAGGCGCAGGGTTTTGGCGGCGTTGAGGGTGTAGGCGTAGAACATGGTCTGGCGGTCGATGCTCTCCTTGGCATTGAGTACGCCCAATGGCCCCTTGCGCGTGCTGGCCTGGGCGATGGCGTTGAACGGATTCGGGCTGGACACCGGCCAGTCGCTGCCACCGGCAATCGTCGCGCCGGCGTTATGCAGGGACCGCGCGGGATACTGGTAGCCGTAGGCAAAGGCACTGATGTAGGGCTTGACCAATTCGACGGTGTAAGACTCGCCGGTGGCCCACAGCAGCTGCATGGAGGCAATCACGCCCAACTGCTTGAAGCGCGGAAACTCCTTGGGATTGACCAGTTGCAGGTGGGCGATGCTGTGCGGCACCGGCGTCGGGTTGAGCTTGCGTGCATACGCCACGCCGTTGAGCGACTCACGCACGGCACGGTCGCCGACCGCATGCATGTGCACGATCCAGCCGCGCTTTTCCGCCGCCACCACCAGTTCACCGAAGTGCGCCGGGTCGGTCAGCAGTTGCCCGTCCTTGTGGCTGTTCTTGTACGGCACGATGACCGCAGCGGTTTGCCCCGGGAACTCGAGAATGCCGTCGACAAACACCTTGATGCCGGGGAATGTCAGGTTCGGCACGCCCTCGAACTGTTTCATCACCGTGGCGATCACTTCCAGATCGGCGGGTTTGCTCTTCGGGTTGGTGACCATCAACGCGGCAACGTGAGCACTCAGTTCGCCGTTCTGCGCCAGCGCCTTGTACAGCGGCAGTACGCCGACGGTTTCCGTTGTGGCTTTGAAGTCAAACAGCGAATCTTCACTGCCGCCGTTCGCCGCAGCGTCCATCCACGCAGTGATACCGTATTGGTTGTTGACCCGCACCGCCTCTTTCGCGGCTTTGAGCATGGTCTCCGGGCTTGGCGCAGGAATGCCGTTGCGCACCAGGTCCCAGCGGGATTCGGCAAAGTAGCCATTGGGGGTGAAGTCCGCTTCATGGCCGACGTAACCGCGCTCCTTCTCCGGCAGGCTTTTGACCAGTGCGGCGTCGATGTTCAGACGCTTGAGCATCGCGTTGTTGGCCCAACCGGTGTGTCCGTCGATGCCGCTGAAGACAATCGGCTGATCGGCCCAGCGTCCCTGATTGAACACCTTGCCCAGCTCACGGCTTTTCTCCCAGTAGGCCGAGCTGACCCCGGCGACGCTGATCACATCGCCGGCCCGGGCACGCCCTGCCTTGTCTTCCTCAATCAGCCACTGTTCAAGCTCCGGCATCGGTTTGACTTCGTCCAGCAGGTTGGCCTTCATGCTGTCGAACGCCCCCACCACCGGGTGGCTGTGGGTGTCGATCATGCCAGGCATCAGCACCTTGCCCGCCAGGTCGATACGTTGGGTCCCGGCATCGGCCAGGGCATTGATTTCGGCATCGCTGCCGACTTTCAGAATCTTGCCGTCCTGCACGGCCACCGCTTGCACCAGAGCCTGGCCAGGTTCGGCGGTAAAGACCTTGCCGTTGAACAACACCAGGTCGGCGGCGGCCATGGCTTGTAGCGAGGACAAGGCCAGCGCGGCGGCCAACAGGTTTGGAATGAATCGCATCGGAACGCTCTCTGGTTTTTATTGGACGGATCGGGAACTGACGACTTGGGAAACCACCTGTGGCGCCAGCCCGAGGAACGGCGCCCTGGCCCATACGACCTTGCCGCCGACCAGCGTCAGCAGCACCTCGTTGCGTCCCAGTTCCTCCTCGGGCACCTGTATGAAGTTCTTGTCGAGTACGATCAGGTCAGCGAACTTGCCGACTTCGACCGATCCCACCACGGCGTCCAGCTTCAGCTGTTCGGCGGCATTGAGGGTGATGCTGCGCAGCACTTCGGCACGGGACAGCGCCGGATCGGCATTGAGTCGCCCGGCGTACTTGGGGCCATAACTGTGCGGGTTGGTGGGGTCGCCGGAACGGGTGACACCGACTTTCAGCGCCAGGAACTCATCGAGGGGATCGACCGGCCAATCGCTGCCAAACGCCACGCGACCGCCGGCATGGGCGATGCTGCCCGAGGGTTCCATTCGTTCGAATCGTTCGGCGCCAAGGTGATCACTGGTGCCGTCGACCGTGGACGGTGCCTGCTGCGCCCACTGGAACGACATGGTGGCCGTGACGTCCAGGGCCTTGAAACGTGAATAGTCGGCAGGATCGACTGATTCGGCGTGAGCGATGGCCGGGCGGAAGTCTTGACCGGGCAGTTGCTGACGCACGTAGGCGACGCTGTCCAGCGCGTCCCGTACCGCGCGCTCGCCGGTGGCATGCAGGTGCGGATCGAAACCGGCCTTGACCGCTTGCAGCAACAGCGGCTTGAGCACCTGCGGCGGGAAGTACAGCTCGCCCAGGTTTTTGCCCGGCGTCCACTTCGGTGCCTGATCGGTGCCGCTGTTGTGCAGATACGGCGTCAACATGGCGCCGGTGTCCGCCGGGGCATTGATGATGCCGTCCATGAACAGTTTGACGTGGCGCATGTTCACGCCCGGCATGACTTTCACTTCGCCCTGGTCGTAAGTGCTGGCCAAGGCCTTGGCCTCGGCGATGGTTTTAACCGGGTCGGCGGCAGCGGCGGCCGGGTCCAGCTTGATCGACAGCAAGGCCCGGGCGGTCAGCTCGCCGGACTGTTGCAGGCGGGTGAAGGCTTTGCCGTTTTCCGGGCCGGACAGTGCATCGAAGAAACTGGTGATGCCTTGCTGGCGCATGGCGTCGAGGGCTGCGCGAACCTGATTGAGTTTTTCCGCGTCGGTCGCGGGCGGCACCACAGCGGCCAACGATTCGGCGGCGCCATCTTCACAGATGCCGTTCGGGTTGCCGGCACTGTCACGTCGGTATTTGCCGTCTTCCGGATCGACGGTGTGCTTGTTGATCCCGGCCAGTTCAAGACCGCGAGAGTTGGTCAGCACGGTGTGGAAGTCGGTGGAGCGCACCTGGATCGGGCGCTTGGTCTTGAGCGCGTCCAGGGTCGACTTGTCGGCGTCGCCGTCGAGCCCGGTCATGCCCATGCGATCCCAGCTGCCGACTTCCAGCCACACGTCCGGGCCCTTGTCCTTTTCGGCATCGAGACAGGCCTGGATGCTTGCCTGAAACTGCGCGCGGGTCATGGTCTGGTATTTCAGGTCGCACAAGGTCATGGCGCGACCGCCATCCGCCGGGTGCATGTGCGCATCGACGAAGCCCGGCATCAGCATGCGTCCGGCCAGGTCGATCAGTTGGGTTTGCTTGCCGATGTAGCCACCGACCCCGGCATCGCTGCCGACATAGATGATCTTGCCACCCGCAATGGCGATGGCCTGCTGCACGGAATCCTGGCCATCGACGGTATAGATGTAGCCATTACGCATGACCGTATCGGCGGGCGTCGCGCCCAACGCCATGCAGGAAAACGCCGTTGTCGATGCAACGGCGATGAACAACCTGGAAAGTCTCAAATGCCTCACCCCTGTTCTTATTGTTTTGAAGCGGCCCGAAGCGACTGCGCAAGCCCTTGTATAGACAGGGCCTACCCTATAGGGCGCAGGGCGCGAATGGACCTCCGCAAATGAGGAGGGGTCAGGCAAATAATTGAAACGGCCGGGATCAGTCCCGGCGCGCGGACTCCGCCAGCGCACCCGGCGAACGCAGGACGGAACCCAGCTCCACCTTGCTTTTCACGCCGAGCTGCAAGTAGCAGTTACGCAAATAGGTGCGCACGGTCGCGGGGCTCAGGGCGAGGATTTTCGCGATCTCTTTGTAGGAATGACCGGCGGCGAACAGCATCGCCGCCGTGCGCTCCCGTGGCGCCAGACCGTCCCCACCCGAGGGGGCTTCGAGGGACAGGATGACGTGTTCGGCGTTGGGGCTCAGGGTCAGGGTGCAGCGGCCCAGGCGGATCACGCAGGGTGCTTTTGACAGTTGCGCAATCACCTCGCCCGGCAGCATTGAACCGCTCCAGCCCGGCAGTTCGCGTTGAATGGCGGCGCACAGCCTGGCTCCGACATACAGCAGGCTGCCGTCCATGCGCGCGACGCCAAAGTCACTCGCGCCGTTTTCGCTGTCGAAGCGAATCATGTCCTGTACCTGAAACCGCCACAGCTGGAACAGGTGATCACAGAACGCCAAAAACAGCTCGGATTCGTTCTCCTCGAAGGCCTGTTCTTCCAGGCCGCGGTAGAGACAGACGAAAAACATCAAGCCGCTTTCGGGCAATTCGTAGGTGATGCTGATCAAGTGATAGAGATCGTGGCGCCGGGCGAAATCGTTGACCGCCTCGCAAGGGTCGTTGAAACCACTGTCACGCACCACCTCACCGGGACGATTGAGCGTGTCGAGGGAGAACTGATCGATTGCCGCCACCGGATGCCATTCGGCGGCAAAGGATTCGGGGAGATTGATGCTTCCGTGCATCCAGCTTTGAAGGGGCACATCAGCACCGGGTGTAGACATTTCGCCCCACCAGGCAGACGCGAAGGGCACCAGTTGACCGAATGCCTGCAGGCCATCGGCGATGAACCGCGACGCCCCGCTTTCCCGCGCCAGACGCCCCAAATGCAATACGCAATGATTGAACGCCCTCAACGTGGCCAACGACGCGTTGTCGTCGACATTCTTCCGCTCCTCCATCATTGCGATCCCGTTCACGGCATGGTCTGTTGCCGGGACGATGCCATAGCGCCGGGAATGGCGTCCAGCGCGCCGTGACAGGGTTAGTGGGTGTAAACAAAATCTGCGAGCAACCGAAACTACTGTGGGAGCGGGCTTGCCCGCGAAAGCGCCGGGTCAGTCGGCATCGACATTAGCTGTCATGACGCCTTCGCGAGCAAGCCCGCTCCCACAGGGGAATGTGGGGGATTCAGAGTTGAATGTCCTTGGCCGGCAACACATCAATCCGCGCCACGGAACCGGTCAGGTGTGCCAGGTCCTTGTTGTGCTCGGCAATGATGTCTTCGGCGGTAAGGTTGCCGTTGTCGACGGTGGAATGTGCGTCTGCCGCCAGCACCACGTCATAGCCCAGTTTCAGTGCCTGGCGCACGGTGGCATTGACGCAATAATCGGTTTGCAGACCACAGATGACCAGGCGTTCGAAGTCCTGTACCGGCACCAACTGTTGCAGGTTGGTCTGATAGAACGAATCGCCAGCGGTTTTGCGTACGCGATGATCTTCGGGCGATGTTTGCAGCCCTTCGGCCAGTTGCCAGCCTGGGGCACCGTGCTTCAACAGGCCTGCCTCTTCTTCGTGCTGGATGAGCACCACCGGAACGCCGGCCTTTCTAGCCCGGGCACTGAGAGCGTTGATGGTGTCGATGACGCGCCTGATCTCGAAGCACTCGTACTCACCGGCACACAAAGCCTGCTGGACGTCGATGATTAATAACGCAGTGGTCATGATTTCCTTCCTTGATATGTCGAGGGGTCAGGGGACGAACATAAGCCCGTCCCCCCTCCAGATACAACCCTCAATAGCCCAGCGACAACCCGGTATTGCGCCGAGGATCGTTGGCCCCGTAGAAACGGTTCTTGCCTACCGGTTTCCCACCCAGGGATGGCGCGCCGACCAGGATCGCCGCCAGGTGGTTGGCGTCCTGCGGACCGGTAAACTTGTGCCCCCAGCTTTCGAGGATTTTCACCGTGTCCGGGCTGGTGGTGAAGGCTTCCAGGTTGGTCTCTTCCGGCAACCACTGTTGGTGGAAACGCGGCGCATCCACCGCTTCCTGGATGTTCATCCCGTAGTCGATCACGTTGAGCATGGTCAGCAAGGTCGCGGTGATGATGCGGCTGCCGCCCGGCGTGCCAACCACCATCACCACTTTGCCGTCCTTGGTGACGATGGTCGGGCTCATGGATGACAGCGGCGCCTTGCCGGGTGCGATGGCATTGGCCTCGCCCTGCACCAGGCCGTACATGTTCGGCACACCGATTTTCGAGGTGAAGTCGTCCATTTCATCGTTGAGGATGACCCCGGTCTTGCTCGCCATCACACCGGCACCGAACCAGTCGTTGAGGGTGTAGGTCACCGACACCGCATTACCCCATTTATCGACAATGGAGTAATGCGTGGTGTTGTTGCCTTCATGGGGCGCTACACCGGGTTTGAGTTCGCTGGATACCGCGGCCTTTTGTGGTTTGATCGCCTCGCGCAGCTTGGTTGCGTAGTTTTTATCCAGCAGGTGGGCAATCGGATTCTTCACGAAATCCGGGTCGCCGAGGTAGCTGTTGCGGTCCACATAGGCGTGGCGCATCGCCTCGATCTGGTAGTGCATGCCCTGGGCCGAGTGATAGCCCAGGTCCTTCATCGGATAGCCTTCGAGGATGTTCATGATCTCGCAGATCACCACGCCACCGGAGCTCGGCGGCGGTGCCGAGACCACGTGGTAGCCACGGTAGTCGCACTCGATGGGCGCCAGTTCGCGGGTCTTGTATTTGTCGAGGTCGGCCTGGGTGATGATGCCTTTGTTGGCCTGGCTGGAGGTGACGAGGGCGTCGGCCACCCACCCCTTATAGAAACCGTCGGCGCCTTTCTCGGAGATCTCCCGCAAGGTCTTGCTCAGGTCCTTCTGCACCAGTTTCTGGCCGACCTGCATCGGTTCGCCGTTGCTGAGGAAGATCGAGCCGGAATCCTTGATGTCCTTCTTGAACATGTCGGTGGCGTAGTCCAGCAGATCGACGTCGCCCTGCTCGAGCACAAAACCGTCTTCAGCGAGCTTGATGGCCGGGGCGATGATTTCCTTGCGCGGTTTGGTGCCGTACTTGGACAGCGCCAGCTCCATGCCCGAAACGGTGCCCGGCACACCCACGGCCAAGTGGCCACGGGTACTCAAATCGGGAACGACGTTGCCCTCCTTGTCCAGGTACATGTTGGCGGTTGCGGCCAGCGGCGCTTTTTCACGGAAGTCGAGAAAGGTCTTGCGCCCGTCCGCCAGTTGAATGGTCATGAAACCGCCGCCACCGAGGTTGCCGGCCGCGGGGTAGACCACCGCCAGCGCATAGCCGACCGCGACCGCCGCATCGACGGCGTTGCCGCCGTTCTTGAGCACATCCACGCCCACATGGCTGGCCAGGTGCTGGGCCGTGACCACCATGCCGTTTTCCCCGGTAGCCGGGGCCACGGAGGCGGCATGGGCGGTCAGGCAGCTGAGTGCCAATGCGGTCGTAATCAGCGATTTGGCAAAAGGTTCGTACTTCATGAGTCGGTCTCTTCTTGTTATTTCGTAGGAAAACGCTTCAAAAGCCGTAGCCAAGTATGGTCGGGATTACGTATTGCGCCTCCCCGTCGAGACAGTATCCTTAACGCCTGTTCAGCAACTTCGCGCGAGCCCTGACATGACCTATACCTGCATCACCGTGGCTTCCCCGGTCGGCCAGTTGAAGCTGGTCGCGAACGGTTCACGACTGGCGGCCATCCTCTGGGAAAACGACAAACCCGGTCGGGTGCGCCTCGGTCCGATGAGCGAAGCGCCGGACAACCCGATCCTGCTGCGCACGGCTGCGCAGTTGCGCGAATATTTTTCCGGCACCCGCGACCGCTTCGAACTGGAACTGGATTTTGCCGGCACGGAATTTCAAAAGAAGGTCTGGTCGGCACTGCTGACCATCCCGTTCGGCGAGACCCGCAGCTACAGCCAGATCGCCGAACAGATCGGCAACCCGACGGCAGTCAGGGCCGTGGGTGCGGCGAATGGCAAGAACCCGATTTCGATCGTGGCACCGTGTCACCGGGTGATAGGCGCGTCGGGCAAGCTCACCGGGTTTGCCGGTGGGCTTGAGGCGAAGGAGTTGTTGCTGACGCTGGAAGGTGGGCAATGGCCCGGCACGGCACGCCTGCCAGGCTTTTGATCATGCCTGGGCGAAGAGGTTTTTCATCGCCGCATACTGCAACAGCATGATGGTCTTGGCATCGCAGATCTCACCGCGGTAGAACGCTTGGAGCGCGTCCTCGAACGCCCACTCCAGCACTTCCAGCTCCTCGGTTTCCGCCTCCAGCCCGCCGCCGTCGCTGACCTTCGACTTCGCGTCGTATTCGGCAATGAAGAAGTGCAACTTTTCCGTCACCGATCCCGGGCTCATGTACGCCTCGAATACCTTCTGCACATGGTGCACGCGATACCCCGTCTCTTCCTCCGCTTCATCGCGGATGCGGTCTTCAGGCGCCGCGCCTTCCAGCAGCCCCGCTGCCACTTCGATCAACAGCCCGTCGTGACCGTTGACGAACACCGGCAGGCGAAATTGCCGGGTCAGTACCACGGTTCGCTTTTCGCGGTTGTACAGGAGAATCGCCGCACCATTGCCACGGTCATAGACTTCCCGGGTCTGGCGTTGCCACACGCCATTGTTGCGTTGGTAATCGAAGGTGATTTTCTTGAGCAGGTACCAGTCGTGGGACAACACCTGAGACTCGACGATGTTGACCCGTTCGGCCGTGTTCGACATGACAACACATCCTGTTATTGGTCTGAGGGTGCACATGTTAAGTGAAAAAGATCAGCGCGTGCTCCCTCAAGCAAGCTGCGCGTTGGCGACGGCTCAACTTTTCGGGGGATGGAACAATCGCTGCAACCGGGATAGGCTGCGGCTTCAATGCCATAAGGATATAGCCATGAACCTGCGTATCGAACTGACGCCAAACCCCACGGAAGAACAACGCCAGGCCATCCTCAAACCGCTTCGCGCCTACAACGGCTCGAAGGCCGAAGGTAACGTGCCTGAGCACATCGCCTTGCTGGTGCGCGACGACAACGACGAGATCCTCGGCGGCCTGCATGGCCGATTGTTTTACCAGTGGCTGTACATCGACTTGCTGGTGGTGCCGGAACAGGCGCGGGGACAGGGCCTGGGTTCGAAACTGATGCGGATGGCCGAGGACCTGGCGCGGGAACGGCGCTGCGTCGGGCTGTGGCTCGACACCTTTGAATTCCAGGCGCCTGGGTTCTACAAGAAATGCGGCTACAGCGAGATCGGGCACATTGCCGATTACCCGCCGGGCCACAAGCACTTCTTCTTCCAGAAACGCTTGAACTACTGATCCATACCGCCCCTGTAGGAGCGAGCTTGCTCGCGATGGTCGTCAACGAAAACGCTGGATGCCTGACACCCCGCGGCGTTCCGATTTTTTTCGCGAGCAAGCTCGCTCCTACAGGGGGAACAGCGTCAGATCAAAGGCAAGTCGCCAACGCCGCCAGCCGGCGCTTGGCCACGAAATCATCCTGCTGTGCGTAGTAGTTCAACACCGTGCCCGAGGCATCGCTGGTCACGTCAACGAAGGACTCCGCCGAGCGGGTGTAGACGGTCGTACCGCCCTTCTCCCCCGGTTGCAGATAGGCAGCGGCATCGACGCCGAACACGGCCTCGTCCTGCCAGGAGAACTGCACGCACTGGGCAACGTCTTTTGCCGGTTTTTCCGAGTTCAGGGTCTTGTACGGGGCCTTGGTGCGGGCATCGTTCATTGCCGAGCCAGCGCATCCAGCCAGCAACGTTACGGCCAGCGCCACCATCAGAATTCGCATTGCATTCACTCATCAGGAAAAAGCGGACTTTATCACCCCGGCAGCCCGTATCGTTCTGCTTTACTGCATTTATACCGCGACAGCGCGCAACGATTCGCGCACCCTGTCGCGCCAATAACGCAGCATCGCTGCCCATGACTGGAAATCTAATGACACCTAATGCCGAGTTCTACAAACCGAGCACTGAATATGCCGACAAGCTGATCAGCCAGATCGGACAGACGCCTTCCTGGATCGCCAAGCGAATCGGCGTCACCGACAAGCGGATTCGCTACATCCTCGACGGCGAAAGAACCGTCAAAGGCGAAACCACGCCAATCCAGATGACCTACACCGAACAGTTTGCCCTCGAATGCCTGGCGGCAGCGGCCAAGGCCAGCAAGAAGCAGTCTTCGTAACCCCCACTCAAGGAGCGACCATGGCGGCAACCGAACAACAACACGAGCTGGCACTGAAAAGGTTTCTCGACGAACGCCCCGGGTTGCGCGAAGAACTCGACCACCTCAACCCGCTGTTGGCTCAGGCCAAGGGCGAAACGGCGGCACAGTATCGCGAGGAACGACTGCACGAAGCGTTTGAAGCTGAAGCAGAACGGCAAAAGTTGTTCGCTTGGGAACTGACGTTGCAGTTAACCGCCGCCACGCCCCTGGACTACGAAGCGCAGCGCCTGGAAGTGCACCGGGAAGTGGCGGAAATGGCCGGCATGGACTGGCTGGAATATTGCGAGTTGAATGGGATAAAACCCTAAGCACTGTTCAGGAAAACCATCACCGATGCTGCCCAACACCACCAGGACCCACGCCAGCCCCGGTCACTTGCACACGCAGAAATGGCGCGGGCGTATAGGCTTGAGCCTGGTGGCCATGCTCTCGGTACTCGCCGGCATGACCGACGCCATCGGCTTCATGGCCAGCGGCGACTTCGTCTCGTTCATGAGCGGCAATACCACCCGGATGGCGGTCGCCATCAGTGCTGGCGACCTTGGGTTGACCCTGCGCCTGGTGATCCTCGTCGCCACCTTCATCGTCGGCAACGCGCTGGGCATTATCGTCAGCCGGCTAGGTGGCCGCCGGGCCCTGCCGCTGCTGCTGTGCATCGCCACCCTGCTGTGCGCCGCCGCGGCCTGGCCCTATGACGCGCAACTGCCGGCCCTGCTGGCGGCGATCATCGCAATGGGCATGCTCAATGCCGCGGTGGAAGAAGTGAACGGCCTGCCGGTTGGCCTGACGTACGTCACCGGCGCCCTGTCGCGTTTCGGCCGCGGACTGGGCCGCTGGATACTCGGCGAGCGCCGTAATGGCTGGCGCGTGCAACTGATCCCCTGGACCGGCATGTTCGCCGGCGCGGTACTCGGTGCCGTGCTGGAACATCACTTGGGGCTCAAGGCGTTGTTTGCCAGTGGCCTGCTGGCTGCAGGGCTCGGGGTGTTGTCGTTGAAGATCCCGCGGCGCTGGCAGTTGGGGTATATGCCGCGCTGACCGAGTGATCGGATCCGACATTTACATTGCTCGCGAAGGGGGCGACACGGTCTACGAGTAAACGCTCTTCGCCGCCCCGCCGATAAAGCATTATCATGGCCGCAGTTTCGCTGATCGAGTCCGTCATGAAGTTCGCCATCGCCGTGTTTTCCGCCGCCCATGCGCCCTCCTCGCGCCGCGCCCTGCTGTTCGCCCAAGCGGCGCTGGCCGGCGGGCACGAGATTGTCCGGCTGTTTTTCTATCAGGACGGCGTCTACAACGCGTCCGCCAGCGTGGTCACGCCTCAGGATGAACCGGACTTGCCCAGGCAATGGCGCACCTTTGTCAGCGACCATCAGCTTGATGGCGTGGTGTGCATCGCCGCAGCCCTGCGTCGTGGCGTGCTGAACGAGGAAGAAGCCAGGCGCTATCAGCGCGAGGCCGTTGCCGTCGGTGCGCCGTGGGAATTGTCCGGCCTCGGCCAATTGCATGACGCGGCGCAGGATGCCGACCGCCTGATCTGTTTCGGAGGCGCATGACATGGCCAAATCCTTGTTGATCATCAGCCGTCAGTCGCCATGGTCCGGCCCGGGCGCGCGGGAAGCGCTGGATATCGTACTGGCCGGGGGCGCCTTCGATCTGCCGATTGGCCTGTTGTTTCTCGATGACGGCGTGTTCCAGCTGGCCGCGAAACAGGACGCCAAGGCCCTTCAGCAGAAAGACCTGAGCGCCAACCTGCAAGCCCTGCCGATGTTCGGTGTCGAGGAACTGTTCGCCTGCGGCGACAGCATCAGCCAGCGCGGCCTGGATCCGAATGGACTGTCGCTGGAAGAAGCCCGGGTATTGACCGCCCACGAAATCACCGCCCTCATTGACCGTTACGACCAGGTGATCACTCTCTGATGTCGACTTTGCATGTGTTGTCTCATTCCCCGTTCGGCGACGAACGCCTGACCAGTTGCCTGCGCGTGATCGGCGCCAACGACGGCTTGCTGCTGTCCGGTGATGCGGCCTATGCGTTACAGCCCGGCACTGCGCCGTTCACTGCGCTCAGCGCCCGTGGCCTGAAGCTGTTCGTCCTGGCCGAAGATGCCCAGGCCCGTGCGCTTGCGGTTCCAGACTGGGCCTTGGCCATCGATTACCCGGCCTTCGTCGAACTGTCGATTCACTACGACAAGGTCAACAGTTGGCTATGAATGCATTGACGGTCGGCGCCCGCGCCATCGAGCTGGACAAGGACGGTTTCCTGGTGGAACTCAGTGACTGGTCCGCCGATGTGGCCAGTGCCCTGGCGGCTGCCGAAGACATCGAGTTGACGCCCGAACACTGGGAAGTCCTCGAACTGCTGCGCAGCTTCTACGCCGAATTCCAGCTGTCACCGGCCACCCGCCCGTTGATCAAGTACACCGCCCTGAAACTCGGCCCGGAAAAAGGCAACAGCCTGCACCTGAACCGACTGTTCAAAGGCACTCCCGCCAAACTCGCCGCGAAACTGGCGGGCCTGCCCAAACCGACGAATTGCTTATGACCGACTACCCAGCACTGACACTCGAAACGCCTGCCGAGCATCCGTTCGCCCAATTCGTGCGGATCCTTGGCAAAGGCAAACGCGGCGCCCGTGACCTGACCCGGGCCGAGGCTCGCGAGGCCATGGGCATGGTGCTCGATGAAAAGATCGAGCAAACCCAGCTCGGCGCCTTCCTGATGCTGTTGCGGCACAAGGAAGAAAGCGCAGAGGAGATGGCGGGCTTCACCGAGGCATTGCGCGAACGCCTGAATCCTCCGGCACTGGCGGTAGACCTGGATTGGCCGACCTACGCCGGCAAGAAGCGGCACTTGCCGTGGTATCTGTTGGCGGCCAAGTGCCTGGCACAGAACGGCGTGCGGATATTCATGCACGGCGGCGGCGCCCACACGGCCGGTCGCCTGTACACCGAGCAACTGCTGGGCGAATTGAACATCCCGCTGTGCCGCAATTGGCAACAGGTCGGCTCGGCGCTGGATAACGGCGGCCTGGCCTTCATGCCGCTGGTGGACTGGGCACCGCAGCTGCAACGGATGATCGACCTGCGCAACACCCTCGGCCTGCGCTCGCCGATCCACTCGCTGACGCGGATTCTCAATCCGCTGGGCGCGCGTTGCGGCCTGCAGAGCATTTTCCACCCCGGCTATCAGGCCGTTCATCGCGATGCCAGCGGGCTGCTCGGTGATACCGCCATCGTGATCAAGGGCGATGGCGGCGAAATCGAGATCAACCCGGACGCCGACAGCCACCTGTACGGCACCACCGGCGGTGCGAGCTGGGATGAGGAATGGCCGCAGTTGTCCGCGCAGCGTCACGTCAAACCCGCCTCGCTTGAACCTGAACATTTGAAAGCGGTGTGGCGTGGTGACGTGGTAGACAGCTACCCGCAAATGGCCTTGATTTCGACCATGGCCCTGGCACTGCGTGGCCTCGGACAGAACCGCGAACAAGCCTTCGAAACCGCCGAGCAATACTGGGCCGCTCGCAATAAATCGATTTAACCGATCATTCGCGCCCGATCTTTGCGCTTTTTGTTCGAACTCATCGGAATAGACTCAACCCCAACGATTATCGGTTTCGGGAGTCTTGAACATGGGTTTGTTAGTGGATGGCCGCTGGCAGGACAAGTGGTACGAAAGCAGCAAGGACGGCGCGTTCCAGCGTGAACAGGCGCAGCGTCGCAACTGGCTGACCGCAGACGGCAAGCCGGGACCGAGCGGCGTCGGTGGTTTTGCGGCCGAACCCGGGCGATATCACCTGTACGTGTCCCTGGCCTGTCCGTGGGCCCATCGCACGCTGATCCTGCGTAAACTCAAAGGCCTCGAAAAACTCATCGACGTTTCGGTGGTCAGTTGGTTGATGCTGGAAAACGGCTGGACCTTCGAGCGGAACCTGGGTTCCACCGGCGACAAGCTCGATCATTTCGACTTCATGCACCAGCGCTACACCGCCGACACTGCGGACTACACCGGCCGAGTCACCGTACCGGTACTGTGGGACCAACAGCTCAAACGCATCGTCAACAATGAATCATCGGAAATCATCCGCATGTTCAATGGTGCCTTCGACGATTTGACCGGTAACGACCTGGACTTCTACCCGGCGCCGCTACGCGCAGATATAGACGCATTGAACGAGCGGATTTATCCGGCGGTGAACAATGGCGTATACCGCGCCGGGTTTGCCACGTCGCAACAGGCTTATGAAGAAGCGTTCGATGAGGTGTTTGCCGAACTGGACCGACTGGAGCTGCTGCTGGGCGCCAACCGCTATCTGGCGGGCGAGTACCTGACCGAAGCGGACATCCGCCTGTTCACCACGCTGATTCGCTTCGATGCGGTGTACTACGGGCACTTCAAGTGCAACCTGCGCCGGATTGCGGATTATCCGAACCTGTCGAACTGGCTGCGGGAGATTTACCAGTGGCCCGGGATTGCCGAGACGGTGGACTTCACCCACATCAAGCACCACTACTACGCCAGCCACCGCACCATCAACCCGACTGGAGTGGTGCCGAAAGGTCCGGTGCAGGATTTCACCGTGCCCCATGACCGGGAGCGGTTGAGCGGGAAAGGGGTTTGGCGCAAGGGCCGGGGTTGATCCGGGTACTGCAGAGCTTTCAAGGGCCTCTTCGTCGGATCGCCGCCCGGAGCAAGCCCGCTCCCACATTTAACCGCGTTCTTCAGAGAGTACTCGGTCGAATGTGGGAGCGGGCTTGCTCGCGAATGGGGGCGACCCGATTGCTAGACCTGCCCCTGAGCCCCTTCGAACCACGCCAGTTTCTCGCGCAATTGCACCACTTCCCCCACGATCACCAATGTCGGCGCATGCACTTCATGCTCCGCCACCAGCCGTGGCAAGTCCGCCAGGGTGCCGGTAAACACCCGCTGGTTGACCGTGGTGCCCTGCTGGATCAACGCTGCCGGGGTATCTTTGCCGCGACCATGCTTGATCAACTGCTCGCAGATGATCGGCAAGCCCACCAGTCCCATGTAGAACACCAGGGTTTGCGCCGGCGCGACCAAGTCGGCCCATGGCAAATCGCTGGAGCCGTCCTTGAGGTGGCCAGTGATGAAACGCACCGACTGCGCATAATCGCGGTGAGTCAGCGGAATCCCGGCATAGGCCGCGCAACCGCTGGCCGCCGTGATCCCCGGTACGACCTGGAACGGGATGCCCTGCGCCGCCAGTTCTTCAATCTCTTCACCACCACGACCGAAGATGAACGGATCACCGCCCTTCAGTCGCACCACACGCTTGCCCTGTTTGGCCAGATCCACCAATTGCTGGTTGATCTGATCCTGCGGCACGGCGTGATCGGCACGGCGCTTGCCGACATAAACCCGCTCGGCGTCGCGACGGCACAGTTCGAGAATCGCCGGCGCCACCAGGCGGTCGTACAGCACCACGTCGGCTTGCTGCATCAGGCGCAAGGCACGGAAGGTCAGCAGGTCGGGATCGCCCGGGCCGGCGCCCACCAGATAGACTTCGCCGGTGGCAACCGGCGCTTCGCCATCGATCTTCGCTTGCAACAACCGCTCGGCTTCAGCACCCTGCCCGGCCAGTTGCCGATCGGCAACCGGGCCCTGGAATACATCTTCCCAGAACGCCCGACGCTGCTGCACATCCGGAAACAGGCCTTTGACCTGATGACGGAAACGCGCCGCCAACCCGGCCAATTGACCGTAGGTGGAAGGAATCCAGGTTTCGATCTTGGCGCGGATCAGGCGTGCCAGCACCGGCGCATCGCCGCCGCTGGACACCGCGATGATCAGCGGAGAACGGTCGACGATCGCCGGGAAGATCACGCTGCACAGGGCTGGCGCGTCCACCACGTTGACCGGCACGCAACGCCGATGGGCATCGGCGGAGACCTGCGCGTTCAGCACTTCGTCGTCGGTGGCGGCGATGATCAGCCCGCAACCGTCCAGGTCCGTTTCGGCGTAGCCACGCAACAGGCACTCGCCACCGCTGCCGGCAACCAGTTCGCGCAGTTGCGCTTCGATTTCAGGTGCAACCACCCGCAGCAGCGCACCGGCATCGGCCAGCAGGCGGGATTTGCGCAAGGCAATCTCCCCCCCACCGACGACCAACACACGACTGCCGCGAAGGTTGTGAAACAGCGGCAGATATTTCATTTAGCCGATGACCTCAATGCCACCCATGTACGGCTTCAGGACCTGCGGTACACGGATCGAACCGTCGGCCTGCTGATAGTTCTCGAGCACCGCGACCAGGGTACGCCCCACCGCCAGGCCGGAGCCGTTCAGGGTGTGCACCAGTTCCGGCTTGCCGGTTTCCGGGTTGCGGAAGCGTGCTTGCATGCGACGGGCCTGGAAGTCGCCGCAGTTGGAGCACGACGAGATTTCGCGGTATTTGTCCTGGCTCGGGATCCACACTTCCAGGTCGTAGGTCTTGACCGCGCTGAAGCCCATGTCACCGGTGCACAGCGCCAGGGTGCGATAAGGCAGATCCAGCAGTTGCAGGACTTTCTCGGCGTTGGCGGTCAGGCCTTCCAGTGCTTCCATCGACTTCGACGGCTCGACGATCTGCACCATTTCAACCTTGTCGAACTGGTGCTGGCGGATCATGCCGCGGGTGTCACGACCCGATGCGCCCGCTTCGCTGCGAAAGCACGGTGTATGGGCAACGAACTTGATCGGCAGCAGTTTCGAATCGACGATTTCGCCAGCAACGATGTTGGTCAGCGACACTTCGGCGGTCGGGATCAGGTACAGATCGGCTTCGCCTTCGCGCGCGATCTTGAACAGGTCTTCTTCGAACTTCGGCAACTGGCCGGTGCCTTGCAGCGCCGGGGCCTGGACCAGATAAGGCGTGTAGGCCTCTTCATAGCCGTGCTCGGTGACGTGCAGGTTGATCATGAACTGCGCCAGGGCGCGGTGCAGACGGGCAATCGGGCCGCGCAGCAGGGCGAAACGGGCGCCGGACAGTTTCGCGGCGGTTTCGAAGTCCAGCCAGCCGAACTTCTCGCCCAGGGCCACGTGGTCCTGGACCGGGAAGTCGAAAGCCTTCGGCGTGCCCCAGCGGCGCACTTCAACGTTGCCGTCTTCGTCATCGCCAACCGGCACCGATTCGTGCGGCAGGTTCGGAATGCCCAGCAGGATCGAATCCAGCTCGGTCTGGATCGTGTCCAGTTCGACTTTACCGGCGCTCAACTCGCCCGCCATGCGCTCGACGTCCGCCATCAGCGGCGCGATGTCTTCGCCGCGCTGCTTGGCCTGACCGATGGATTTGGAGCGCGCATTACGTTCAGCCTGCAGTGCTTCGGTGCGGGTCTGGACGGTCTTGCGCTGTTCTTCCAGCGCTTCGATGCGCGCAACATCCAGCACAAAGCCACGGGATGCCAGGCGGTCCGCTACGTCCTGAAGGTTGCTACGTAACAGTTTGGAATCGAGCATGTCGGTTTCTCGTTTATCAAAGTTTGGTCAAGGACAGGCCGGCCCAGGTGGCAAGCAGCCCGCCGAATACGCTGAGTGCCGCATAGCCCAGGGCCAGCGGCACTTGCCCGCTTTCCAGCAGGCGCACCGTATCCAGTGAAAAGGATGAAAAAGTCGTCAGCCCCCCGAGGAAGCCGACCATCAACCCGGCACGCACCTCGACAGGCACCTCCGGGCGTATCAAAAACAGACCGTATAGAACGCCGATCAGCAAACAGCCCACGATATTAACGGCCAGCGTCGCGGTATAGAAGTGCCGCGGCCAATTCGCATTGATCCAGTTGCCCGTGGCGAAGCGCAACAATGTACCGGCTACCCCGCCAACGGATACCGCAACGATCAAAGGAAGCACTATTTTCTCCGCTGCCGGGGGCTTAAACGGTCGAGTTTCGCCAGGTGATTGAGCTTTTCGCCGATTTTCAGTTCCAGGCCACGGGGCACCGGCTGATAGAACGGAATCGGCTCGAGCTCTTCCGGGAAGTAATCTTCCCCGGCGGCATAGGCGTCCGGCTCATCATGGGCATAACGGTATTCATCGCCGTAGCCCAACTGCTTCATCAGCTTGGTCGGTGCGTTGCGCAGGTGCAGCGGCACCTCCAGCGAGCCGTGCTCGGCGGCGGCGCGCAATGCAGTTTTGAAGCCCATGTACACCGCATTGCTTTTCGGCGCGCAGGCCAGATAGGTGATGGCCTGGGCCACCGCCAGTTCACCCTCGGGGCTGCCAAGGCGTTCCTGCACTTCCCAGGCCGCCAGGCACAAACTCAGGGCGCGCGGGTCGGCATTGCCGATGTCTTCGCTGGCCATGCGCACCACGCGCCGGGCCAGGTACAACGGATCGCAGCCACCGTCGATCATCCGCGCAAACCAGTACAGCGCGCCGTCGGGATTGGAGCCGCGCACCGATTTGTGCAGCGCGGAAATCTGATCGTAGAACGCTTCGCCACCCTTGTCGAAACGCCGACGGGTATCACCGAGCAGGCTTTGCAGCAGGTCGGTGCCCATCTCGTTGTTGTCTTCGGCCAGATCCGAGGCGTTCTCCAGCAGATTCAGCAGGCGCCGGCCATCGCCATCGGCGGCGGACAGCAGCATCTGGAAGCCCTCATCGCTGAGGGTCAGGTTGCGCTTGCCCAGACCCCGCTCTTCGGTCAGCGCACGGTGGACCAGCTTGCGCAGAGCCGCTTCGTCGAGGCTCTTGAGCACATAGACCCGTGCCCGCGAGAGCAACGCGTTGTTCAATTCAAACGAGGGGTTCTCGGTGGTGGCGCCGATGAAAATCAGCGTGCCGTCTTCGACATAGGGCAGGAACGCATCCTGCTGGGACTTGTTGAAACGGTGCACTTCGTCGACGAACAGGATGGTGCGCTTACCGTATTGCCCGGCCTGCTGCTTGGCGATTTCCACCGCCTGACGGATTTCCTTCACGCCGGCGAGCACCGCCGACACCGTTTCGAAGTGCGCATCCGAGACTTCCGCGAGCAATCGCGCCAGCGTGGTCTTGCCCACACCCGGCGGCCCCCAGAAAATCATCGAATGCAGGGCACCCTGCTCCAGCGCTTCGCGCAAGGGCTTGCCGCGAGCGAGCACGTGTTCCTGGCCGACGTACTCATCCAGATTGGTCGCGCGCAAACGGGCGGCCAGGGGCTGGGCGATGGGGGTGCTGCGAAACAGATCCATGACTACTTGTGAAACCTCACTGGGCCCTGATGTCAATCAACACAATTCCTGTAGGAGCGAGCTAGCTCGCGATGGTCGTCAACGATAACGCTGGCGACCTGACACCCAGCGGCGCGCTCAGGTTCATCGCGAGCGAGCTCGCTCCTACAGAGGTTCTGCGTTTTATTCCTGGATTACATCGGCACCCTTGGGGATGTCGAACTTGAACTTGGACGCCGGGATCGGCTCGTTGGCCTTCACGCCGGTGAACAGGATATTGGTACGCTGACCGACACTGTCGATCAACTGCATATCATTGACCAGGCCATTGCGGAACGACAGGCGCAGGCTGTCGAACAAGGTGTCCTTGGTTTTCGGTTTCAGGGTGAAGTCGATCACGCCGCCGGCTTCCTTGGCGCTGATGTCGAAGCTCTGGCTGATCTTGGACACGTCACCGGACAGCAGCAACGCGGGCGTCTGGGTCAGACGCTCATCGAGTTTCTTGATGGTGGCCTGTTCCAGGTCCGGGTCCCACAGGGTGACCTTCTTGCCATCGGAGACCATGGTCTGCTCGGCTGGCGCATCGGTGTGCCAGTAGAACAGGCCCGGACGCTGCAACGACATGTCGCCAGCAGTTTCCTGCAACTGGGTGCCGGTGCCGTCCAGGGTCAACTGAGAGAAACGTGCGGTCAGGGTCTGGGATTTTTCCAGCAATTGGGTCAGGCGTGCCACGTCCTTGTCATCGGCCTGGGCCGAAAGCGTGGTCAAAGCCAGTACCGGCAGCAACAGCATGCGGATCAGACGCATGGGAGTCCTCATAACATTCGTGGGAGTGCGAGCGGTGCCACAGGCACCACCCCTTTCATACTCGGGTCAGTCGCGCACCGGGCCCGGGGCCAGGACTTCACGCGAACCGTTGGTGTTCATGGACGTCACGACCCCAGCCATTTCCATGGCTTCGATCATGCGCGCGGCGCGGTTGTAGCCGATTTTCAGCTTGCGCTGAACCGCGGAAATGGAGGCGCGACGGCTTTCCAGCACGAACTGCACCGCTTCGTCGTACAGCGCGTCGGCCTCAGGATCATCGCCATCGCCGCCACCGCTGCTGCCTTCAAAGCCGCTACCCGCCTCTTCGACGCCATTGAGAATGTCGTCGTTGTATTCCGGCGCGCCACGCAGCTTCCAGGCTTCCACCACGCGGTGAACCTCGTCGTCGGACACGAAAGCACCGTGCACACGAATCGGCAGGCTGGTACCCGGCGGCATGTAGAGCATGTCACCGTGGCCCAGCAGTTGCTCGGCGCCGCCCTGGTCGATGATGGTCCGGGAGTCGATCTTGCTCGATACCTGGAACGCCATGCGGGTCGGGATGTTGGCCTTGATCAGGCCGGTGATCACGTCCACCGACGGACGCTGGGTCGCGAGGATCAAGTGAATACCCGCCGCACGAGCCTTTTGCGCGATACGTGCGATCAGCTCTTCAACCTTCTTGCCGACGATCATCATCATGTCGGCGAATTCGTCGACCACCACCACGATGGTCGGCAGCTTGCTCAGCAGCGGCGCTTCGTCGTGAATGCTCTCGCGCTTGTACAGCGGATCGCTCAACGGTTCGCCGGCATCCTGGGCTTCCTTGACCTTGGCGTTGAAGCCCGACAGGTTGCGCACGCCCATCTTGGCCATCAGCTTGTAGCGGCGTTCCATCTCGGCAACGCTCCAGCGCAGGGCGTTGGCGGCGTCCTTCATGTCGGTGACCACCGGGCACAACAGATGCGGAATGCCTTCGTAGATCGACAGCTCCAGCATTTTCGGGTCGATCATGATCAGCTTGGCGTCTTCCGGGCCGGACTTGAACAGGATCGACAGGATCATCGCGTTCACACCCACAGACTTACCGGAACCGGTGGTACCGGCCACCAGCAGGTGCGGCATCTTCGCCAGGTCGGTGATGACCGGTTTACCGCCGATATCGTGGCCCAGGGCCAGGGTGACCGGGGATTTGAAGTTGTCGTATTCGGGGGTCGACAACACCTCGGAGAAACGCACGATCTGCCGGTCTTCGTTGGGAATCTCGATACCGACCGTAGTCTTGCCCGGAATCACTTCCACCACGCGCACACTGGTCACGGCCAGGGAACGGGCCAGGTCCTTGGCCAGGTTGGCGATGCGGCTGACCTTGACGCCGGCGGCCGGCTGAATTTCGTAACGGGTAATCACCGGCCCCGGATGAATCGAGTCGACCGTGACTTCAACGCCGAACTCCTTGAGCTTGATTTCCAGCAGGTGGCCAACCGCAGCCAGGGATTCAGGCGAGTAATTGAGCTGTTTCTTTTCCGCGGGATCGAGAATCGAGATCGGCGGCAAGGTGCCTTCCACGGCGCTGTCGACGAACAGAGGTGCCTGCTTCTCTTTTTCGACGCGTTTGCTCGGTGCGGCAGGCTTTGGTGGCGCGGGCGCGATCACCGGCGGCACCTGCTTCTCGCGTTCGGACATGTGCTTGCTCAGGGCTTGCTCACGCTCGATCAAGCGTTCCTTGACCTTGGCCTGCTCGCGCTTGTCGGAGACGGTCGGCGCAACCACTTCATCCATACGGTCGTCGACTTCACGCAACTGGGCGACCAGCTGCTTGCGCTCGGTACGGGCCGCCCACCAGCGATTGGCCGCGCCCTGGAACAGTTCGAACAGGTCGAGGGTGATCTTGCCGGTGATATCCATCACCTTGAACCAAGACAGGTCGGTAAACACCGTCAGGCCGAACAGAAACAACGCGATGAACAACAGGGTACTGCCCTGGATATTCAGGGCGTTCCGGGCCAGGTCACCGAGGCTTTCGCCCAGCGCACCGCCCGCACCGGCCGGCAGACCGGTCGCGGCATGGAAATGGATATGGGCCAGAGCGGCGCCCGACAGTACCAGGAACACCAGGCCGATCAGGCGCCAGGAGAACAGCCAACCGCTCCACTGCCACGGCTCGTGACGCTGGCGGAAGATCTGGTACGCCTTGATCGCCAGCAGCAACGGGAAGATGTAGGCGAAGTAACCCAGCACCATGAACAGGATATCGGCGCTGTAGGAGCCCGCTGGCCCGCCGAAGTTCTGCACGTCGTCGATCTTGCTGTTATGGCTCCAGCCCGGATCATCCTTGCCATAGGTCAACAAGGCCATCATCAGGAACAGGCACAAGGCACCGATGGCGATCAGCGCACCTTCCTTGAGTCGGTAGTGCAAGTGCTGGCGCCAGAGCGGAACGACGGCTGGTTTAGGTGCTGCGGTGGATTTCTTCAAAACGCTTCTTTTCCTGCGCCATGGGCGCGTCCATCTGGTGAATGTCTAAAAAAACTGGCAAAAAACTGCCCAATCCAGGCAGGTAAAAAGTTAACACGCGTAACCGGGACTACTTTTAACACTGCGCCCCGGTTTTTATAAACACGGCGCGCACTGAATATATGTAGCACGCACGGCATTGTACGGGTTTGTACGCACGACGCCATGCTTGAGACCCTTGGGTGTAGCATAGTCAACAGCACATGACATGCTGTTCAATTTGAGCATGCATTCTCTTTTGTGACAAAGGCTTATGAGGTGTTTTTATGAGCGAAGCGAAGCATTCCCGCCTGATTATCCTGGGCTCCGGCCCTGCCGGTTACAGCGCAGCCGTTTATGCCGCCCGCGCCAACCTCAAGCCCGTTGTCATTACCGGCATACAGGCAGGTGGCCAGCTCACCACCACCGTCGAAGTCGATAACTGGCCAGGCGACGTCGAAGGCCTGACCGGGCCGGTCCTGATGGAGCGCATGCAAAAACATGCCGAACGCTTTGCCACCGAGATTGTTTACGACCACATCCATACTGCCAAGTTGCAACAACGGCCGTTCGAACTGATCGGCGATGGCGGAACTTACACCTGCGATGCGCTGATCATTGCCACCGGCGCTTCTGCGCAATATCTGGGCCTGTCCTCGGAAGAAGCGTTTGCCGGCAAAGGGGTTTCGGCGTGCGCGACCTGCGATGGTTTTTTCTATCGCAATCAGGTGGTTGCGGTGGTCGGCGGCGGCAACACGGCGGTCGAAGAAGCGTTATACCTGTCGAACATCGCCAAAGAAGTGCACCTGATCCATCGGCGCGACAAACTGCGCTCGGAGAAAATCCTCCAGGACAAACTCTTCGAAAAGGCCGCCAATGGCAATATCCGCCTGCACTGGAACCAGAATCTGGACGAAGTGCTTGGCGACGCCAGTGGCGTGACCGGTGCCCGCCTGCGGGACAGTCACACCGGCGAAACCAGGGAACTGCCGCTGGCCGGGGTGTTTATCGCCATCGGGCACAAGCCCAACACCGACCTGTTCAACGGACAGCTGGAAATGCGCAACGGGTATCTGCTGGTCAAGGGTGGCAGCGAAGGCGATGCCACCGCTACGGCGATAGCAGGCGTGTTTGCCGCCGGCGACGTGGCCGACCACGTTTATCGCCAGGCCGTTACGTCTGCCGGGGCCGGTTGCATGGCGGCGCTGGACGCTGAAAAATACCTCGACGACATTCCTGCCGTTTGAAGGCAAACTTGATCGCGAGCCAACACCCACCACTGCCCTCCCCTTCTGCAAGCCCGGATGCCATGCTGACTTGGTTACAACGCAACACCTTGCATTTCCCACCGCTGGAAAAGGCCATGCGCGACCCCAACGGACTCCTGGCTGCCGGCGGTGATCTGTCCGCCGACCGGCTGGTCTCGGCTTATCGCCACGGCTGCTTCCCATGGTTCTCCGAAGGCCAGCCGATCCTCTGGTGGTCTCCGGACCCGCGCACGGTTTTGTTTCCCGACGAACTGCACGTCTCGCGCAGCCTGAACAAACTGCTGCGCCAGCAACGCTATCAAGTGACGTTCGACGCGGATTTCGCCGCCGTCATCCGCGCCTGCGCGGCCCCCCGGGATTATGCCGATGGCACCTGGATCACCGAGGCGATGCAGGATGCCTACATCGAACTGCACAGGCGTGGTCACGCGCATTCGGTGGAAGTGTGGGACGGGGACGAACTGGTCGGCGGGTTGTATGGCCTGGCGATGGGCCGGCTGTTTTTCGGCGAGTCCATGTTCAGCCGTGTCGACAACGCCTCGAAATTCGGCTTTGCCACACTGGTTCGACATCTGAAAGACTCGGGTTTTGTACTGATCGATTGCCAGATGCCCACCGATCACCTGCACAGCCTCGGAGCCCGGGCGATACCCCGCCGCGAGTTTGCCAGCTATCTGGCCAGGTACCTGGACCAACCCAACGCCGCCACCTGGGTTTGCTGAGCGTCTTTTGCCAGCGTGGCTTACACTTAATCCAAAGCACTACCCGAGGGTTGATCATGACCGAGTTGGCGCGCTTGAAGTTCTATGCCACTCAGCCGCACTCTTGCAGTTATCTGCCCGACGAGCAGGCCACGACCCTGTTCCTCGACCCTAGCCAGCCCATGGATGTGCATGTCTATGCAGACCTGTCAGAGATGGGCTTTCGTCGCAGCGGCGACCATCTCTACCGGCCGCATTGCCAGAACTGCAATGCGTGCGTTCCGGCGCGCATTCCCGTGGGGCAGTTCACGCCCAATCGGCAACAGAAACGCATTTTCAAGCGCAACGCGGATTTGCAGGTGCGTCCGGCCAGGCCCTGCTTCAACGAAGAGTACTTCAACCTTTACCAACGCTATATCGAACAGCGTCACGCCGATGGCGATATGTACCCGCCAAGTCGCGACCAGTTTTCGACATTCCTGGTGCGGGACCTGCCGTTTTCACGCTTTTATGAGTTCCGCCTGAACGGCCGGCTGCTGGCCGTCGCCGTCACTGATTTACTGCCGAACGGTCTTTCGGCGGTCTACACCTTCTACGAGCCCTCCGAAGAGCGTCGCAGCCTTGGGCGCTACGCGATCCTCTGGCAAATCGCCGAGGCCAGCCGGCTTGGGCTGGAAGCCGTCTACCTCGGCTACTGGATCAAAAACTGCAAAAAAATGAACTACAAGACTCAATATCGCCCCATTGAGTTGCTGATTAATCAGCGCTGGGTGGTTCTAAACTAGAGCCAGCCCTAAACCCCTTGGCTTAAACCCCACTTTTCGGGCACAATGCACGCCGCTTTTGCCTGGCGCAGTTGCACCGGGCCATTCACTGGACACCGAGGGCTTTACTGCATGTCGAAAGAAGACAGCTTCGAAATGGAAGGCACTGTCGTCGACACCCTGCCCAACACCATGTTTCGTGTGGAGTTGGAAAATGGGCACGTCGTAACCGCGCACATCTCCGGCAAGATGCGCAAGAACTACATCCGTATTCTTACCGGCGACAAAGTGCGCGTCGAGCTGACTCCCTATGACTTGAGCAAAGGGCGCATCACCTACCGCGCGCGCTAAGGTTGGAGCGAGCTTGCTCGCGAAGAACCTGAGGGCGCCGCGTCAAGTCAGACTCCCCGCATCATCGTTGACGACCATCGC